>CAJFUS010000075.1 GCA_904420235.1 Candidatus Neoanaerotignum tabaqchaliae | reverse complement strand
CCTTCATTATTAACAACATTTCCGTATGTTATTGTATGGGTCTTTTTGTCGCGTAACTTAACGCCTGAGGCGCTTTTAAATATTTTATCGGCAAGAGCAACGCTCCCCTCGCCGCTTATGCGAACAATTCCTATACCGCCTGGTCCCGCTGCAGTTGATACGGCGGCTATTATATCATCAATATATGAAGTCCTCACTTAAACAGGCACCTCCATTACATTTTAAACATATAACAAGATTACACAAAAAAAGCCGTATTTTCAAGCTTAAGCTTTTGAAAAACGGCTTTTTATTTTTTAATTTCACTTAAGTGCTATTACAACATTTCTAAACGGCTCCTCGCCTTCTGAATATGTCGTAACATATCTGTTGTTTTGAAGGGTTGAGTGTATAATCCTTCTTTCATATGGGTTCATAGGCTCAAGCACAACTTTTTTTCCAGTTTGCCTAACCTTTTTAGCTAAGTTATGAGCAAGGGCCTCAAGAGTTTCCTTTCTTCTTTGACGGTAATTTTCAGTATCTATTGTAATGCTTAAATATGGGGCATTGCCCTTATTTACAACAAGGTTAACAAGATACTGTATTGAGTCAAGAGTCTGTCCCCTTTTACCTATAAGTATTCCCATGTCACTTCCGGAAAGGTTTATGTTAAGCTGTTTTTCCTTAAGCTCTGTTTCTATGTTAACTATTATTCCCATAGCAACAAACATTTCCCTTAAAAACTCTTTAGCTACTTTCTCAGGATTAAACTTAACAACAGCCTTTATAACAGCGTCTTTTCCGCCAAATCCTAAAAAGCCTTTAGAACCTTTATCTATTACTTCTATTTCCAGCTCGTCGGCCGACGAAACGCCAAGCTCTTTTACAGCTTCCTCAACGGCCTTTTCAACTGTTTTAGCCGAAAGTTGTATTTCACGCATCATTTGGCCTCACCGCTTTCTTTTAAATCTTTCTTTTTAAGCAGGCTTGAAATAAAGTGTGTTTGTCCGGCTTGTATAAGGTTGCTTACAGTCCAGTATACACCAAGTCCAGCAGGAAGATTTATTGACATAACACCCATCATTATCGGCATCATATAGTTCATAACCTTCATAGACTGCATTGTTGGGTCTTTCTCGCCGTTTTGAGGTTGCGCCGACGAATTTCTTGTTATGGCGTATGTTTGAACAAATGTTGTAGCGCCGGCAAGAATTGGTATTATAATTCCAGGAAATGATAATCCTGGGTTTGCTACCATACTTACTCCAAGGAAATACTCCATTTCGGTTTTAACCGCCAAAAGAGGGGCAAGCTGCTCAGCATAGCTTCCTATGGCTGCCGTAAATGTTTCCCAATCCTGAATTGAAAGTTGTCCTATAAGAGATTTTATGTCCGCCGCCTGAGCCACATCTATTGTAAGTTTATGCTCCATTATAATGTCGGTAAGCGCCGAAAGCCTTGTGTCAACAGGTATATTCATTATAACGTTTGTTATGGCGTCATAATTTTGGCCTATTACGTCAACGTAAATATAGGCCTGCTGGAAGATATAAAATAAAGCGTAAAGAATTGGAAGCTGTATTAAAAGTGGAAGACAGCCACCAAGCATGCTTACATTGTTGTCTTTTTGCAGCTTTTGCATTTCCAAAGACATTTTCTGCTGGCTTTCCATATCCTTTTTGCCTTGATATTTCTTTCTTATTTTAGCTATCTCCGGCTGAAGCTTTTGCATAGCCAAAGTTGATTTTTGCTGCTTAACAATAAGCGGAGATAATACCAGTTTAACTATAATTGTAAAAAGTATAATCGCAAATCCCAAAGCGTTCATAGGGCTTAACGAATATATAAAGTTAAAAAGAGCGTTATAAATCATGCCCAAAACGTTTGCCACGGGACCAATTATAACCCCCGGGGTACTTACAGCGAGCAAAGAAAAAGTGTCTATCAAAATTTAATCCCCCTCGAACATATTACTATTAAAATTAAGGCACCGGGTCATATCCGCCCTTATGGAACGGGTGACATTTAAGAAGGCGCCGCACGCCAAGATATCCTCCCTTTAAAACGCCGTACTTTAATACCGCCTCATACATATACTGAGAGCATGTAGGAGTGAACCTGCAACACGGCCCAAAGTGCGGAGATATGCAAAGCTGATAAAACCTCACCAAAAAAAGCAGAATTTTCTTAGCCATATTCTCAATCTTCTTTCTGTAGTAAATAAAACAAACAAAAACAATCTTTATATTAAAAGCTGCTCCAAAAACGGGGCGTACGCGGCGGATTATAAAACAATGTGTTTGTCAGGACTTTTCAATTATATCATGCTTTTTCATAAGGCTCATAAGAGATTTCTCAATATCGGCATATGACGCCGAGGCCGACGATACCCTTGCTATAACTACTATGTCATATCCCTTTTTAACGTCCTTTTCCATAAGTCTGTAGCTTTCTTTTATAAGCCTTGTAACCCTGCTTCTTACAATGCTTTTACCAACCTTTTTGCTTACTGAAACTCCCAAACGGTTGGTATCAGGATATTTTTTATTTTTAATAACATACATAACAAGAAACTTGTTCGCCAGCGATTTTCCTTTGTTATATACAAACCTGAACTGAAAATTTTTTTTTATAGACTGCGTAAATTCCAATTCGTCACACCCTTAGCGCAAAAACGCCTTAAAAATTAAAAGGCCACTATCCGCGGCCTATAAATACAAAGGTATTAATCTTGGTTTTAATTAAGCAGATAATACTTTTCTTCCTTTTCTTCTTCTTGCTGCAAGAACTTTTCTGCCGTTGGCCGTAGCCATTCTTTTTCTAAAGCCATGCACTTTGCTTCTTTGCCTTTTCTTTGGCTGGAATGTCATCTTCATTTATAAGCACCTCCTTAAAAATTACTCTTTGCCGCGTATCCTGCACAAAAGCACTGCTACCATTATAATCAAAAAGAAACTGCCCGTCAAGAAAATTAATTTAAAAATAAGGCCGCATTTATACACAAAAACAAATTTTCAGACTTTTTATAATATTAACTTTCAAAATATGCTTTTAAAATTTATGCACAAAATAATTTCTAATTAAAAGCCTCATTTTATATTTATCCACAAACAGCCTCTTAATTGTTGATAAACTCTAAATATTTTGATATATTATTGTGAAAACGGATTTTAAAACTTAAATAATGGCGTTATTTGACGCCTTAATAGGCAATTTATCAACAAATCCAGTATATCCAATTTATACAAGTGGATTTTTTAATGTTAATTTTGTTAAAATGTGTACAACTGTGGTTTTTCATTTTTTAACTTTAACTATATGTTGATTTTACAATATATTTTTAACTAAAAACATTATAAATTTCCAAAAAGTTATCCACATATTGTGCACAACATTGTTGATAACTTCTAAAAATACGGTTTGTTGATTTTTTAATGCCCAAATATGTTAATATTCCTTTATAAAGCACTTACAGGGCATTAAAATGGAGTATTTACTCCACAAGATTCAACAAGGAGGAAAAAATGGAAGATATAAACATAAGCTGGCAAAAAGCTTTGTCTCTTATTGAAAAAAATTTAGAAGACCCCATAAGCTTCAACACATGGATAAAGCCCCTTAAAATCCATATTGTGGACGGAAAAGATTTAGTTTTAAAGGCTGAAAACGACTTCAGTAAAACACAGGTAGAAAATAAATACTTAAGCCTTATAAAGAACGCTCTTATAGAGGCATGCCACGTTGAATATAACATAATGCTTATAGGCTCATCAAAAATAGCTCCTGTATCGGGACAAAAAAATTCGGACCCTATAGCCGCGGCAAATCTTAATCCAAAATACGTTTTCGAGTCATTCGTTGTTGGCAATAGCAACAGAATGGCCCACGCAGCTTCCCTTGCTGTTGCGGAATCTCCGGCAGGAGCCTATAACCCTCTTTTCCTTTATGGTAACGTAGGTCTTGGAAAAACGCATCTTATGCACTCAATAGCCCATTACATACTTGATAAAAAGCCTAATACAAAGGTTCTTTATGTAACAAGTGAAACTTTTACAAATGAACTTATAAATTCCATAAGTACAAACAAAAATGAAGAATTCAGAAATAAGTATAGAAATATTGATGTCCTTTTAATTGACGATATACAATTTATAGCACAAAAAGAAAGAACTCAGGAAGAGTTTTTCCATACATTCAATGCCCTCCACTCAAACAACAAACAAATAATAATATCATCAGACCGTCCTCCAAAAGAAATCAAAACTCTTGAGGAAAGACTTAAAACACGTTTTGAATGGGGATTAATAGCTGATATACAGCCGCCGGATTATGAAACAAGGATAGCTATACTTAGAAAAAAGGCTAAAATGGACTCCATAGTTGTTCCCGACAGTGTAATGAACTACATAGCAAAGTATATAGACACAAATATTCGTGAATTGGAAGGAGCTCTTACAAGAATAGTGGCATTTGCTACTCTTACAAACAGAGAAGTTACCGTTGAGCTGGCAGAAGAGGCAATGAAGGATATATTTGAAAGAGCTTCCGAAAATAAAATGACTACCGAATTTATACAAGAAATAATAGCCAACTATTATAAAATCTCGGTAGCAGATTTAAAAGGAACAAAAAAACCAAAAAATATAGCATACCCGCGACAAATAGGAATGTACCTTTCAAGAAAGCTTCTTGACATATCCCTTTCAGCCATAGGAGAAGACTACGGCGGAAGAGACCACACAACAGTGCTTCATGCCTGCAACAAAATAGAAAAGGATTTAGACAAAGACCCTGCCCTTGCAGAAACGCTTTTGGAACTTGAAAAACGTATAAAAGGCCTATAATCCTCACTTTGTCATCATTTTAACATTCAATATTGTTTGTTAGATTGCTTCATAATTTCTAACATTTATGGCTTATTTTATGTTAGAAACAAATCAACATATATATGTTAAGTATCTGTTGAAAAAATGTTGATAACATTCAATTAAAAATTTGATTGTTATTTTTGTGTATAACTTTTCATTCCAAATAATTTTATACACATATTTATCCATATATAAAAAATATTTATTTATCTGCTATTTAACTACTTATCAACATATTAACAGGTACTACTATTATTACTTCTAAAAAAACTTATTTAATTATATATTTACTAAAAGAAAGGAGTTATCAACATAAATGAAACTTACATGCGAAAAAACTTCACTTGCGGAAGCAATAAACACAGTTTCTAAAGCCGTAAGTACAAGAACAACCCTCCCCATACTGGAGTGTATATTAATAAATGTTTATAATGACGAAATAACATTAACTGCCAGTGACCTTGACATTGGAATTAAAACTGCTCCAATAAAAGCTAATGTTTCAGAAACAGGAGCATTTGCTATTGAAGCAAGGCTTTTTTCTGAAATTATAAGAAAGCTTAATGGTGATAATGTAACTATAGAAACAAACAGTGATGGAAAAACAGCTGTTATAAAATGCGGGTATTCTGAATTTACCGTAATGATACAAAACCCTGACGATTTTCCGCCGCTTCAAGAAGTTGAAAAGGATTTTTCCTATAAGATAAAACAAGTTGACCTTAAAAATATGATTAACCAAACAATATTTTCGGTTGCTATGGATGAATCAAAGCCAGTTCTTACAGGCGAACTTATGGAAATTAAAAATAACAGCACGAACATAGTTGCGGTTGACGGATTTAGAATATCATGCAGAAGAGCTGAAACTCCAGAAATAGAAAAGCCCGTTAATGTAATAATACCTGCAAAAACTATGCGTGAAATTAGTCGAATACTTTCAGATAGTGATGAATATACTGAAATTTTTATAACTGATAAACATGTTCTTTTTATTGTAAATGGCAATACTGTTGTTTCAAGAGTTATAGACGGGGATTACATAAAATATGAACAGACATTCACTGATGAGTTTGGAACAAAAATTGTTGTTTCAAAAAATGAACTTATATCAGCCCTTGAAAGAGCTTCTCTTATATCACGTGACGCAAGAAAAATGCCAGTTAAGTTTGAAATAAGCGAAGGAAAAATAATAATAACTTCACAAACTGAAATGGGAAAAGCTCACGAAGAAGTTGACTGCACATTTGAAGGCAGCGAGCTTAAAATCGCTTTTAATCCAAGGTTCCTTATAGAGGCTCTTAAGTCCGTTGAAGATGATAATGTATCCATACAATTTAATTCGTCTTTGAGCCCATGTATCATAAAACCTGAAGAAGGCGATAAGTATAAATATCTTATTCTTCCGCTAAGAGTATAAAAAGGTGATGTTTTATGAAGAAAATTTTTATAAAAGATGATTATATAAAAATGAATCAGCTTATGAAGCTTTGTGGTATGGTTGGACAGGGTTCTGATACTAAAACATTCATAGATGAGGAAAAAATAAAACTTAACGGCCAAACTGTAAAAGAACTTCGTAAAAAAGTTTATCCTGGTGATATTGTATGTGTTGAAGGGTTTGAAGATATAACTGTGGAGGAAAAAGAAAAATAAATGCGTATAAAAGAACTTTCCCTGACGGATTTTAGAAATATACAAAAGGCCGGTGTTGAGCTTGGAGAAGGTATCAATATATTCTATGGCAAAAATGCCCAGGGAAAGACAAATTTTCTTGAATCAATATACATGTGTTCAACTGGAAGAAGCCACAGAACGAAAAATGACAGAGAGCTTATATGTTTTTCAAAAAATGAGGCTCATATAAGGGCTTTGTTTAATAGGGGTGCTTCTTTTGAAAACAGAATAGACATACATATACGTTCGGGCGGAAAAAAAGGCATAGCTGTAAACAATGTTCCCATAAAAAAAAGCAGTCAGCTGCTTGGTATTTTGTATACAGTTATATTTTCTCCAGAAGACCTTCAGCTTATAAAAAGTTCTCCGTCGGAAAGAAGACGTTTTATAGATGTTGAGCTTTGTCAGTTGAGCAAGGTATATTGTCATAATCTTCAGCAGTACACAAAAATACTTAAACAGCGGAATAACTTGCTTAAAAGTATTCAAAAAAATAATGCCCTTAAGGATACGCTTTTCGCTTGGGACCAACAGCTTGTTGATTTCGGCAGAAGAATAATAAAAACTAGAAATGATTTTGTTAAAACATTAAGCATAAGGTCATCGGCGAGACATAGCCATATAAGCGGCAATGATAATGAATTTTTTATATCCTACGCCCCAAATGTGGAAGCTGATGATTTTGAGGACAAGTTAAAATATTCATTTAATAAAGATATAGTTTTGGGAAGTACATCAACGGGGCCACACAGGGATGATATATGTTTTTATATAAATGGCCGTGATGTGAAAATTTACGGCTCTCAAGGACAGCAAAGAACGGCGGCTTTGTGCGCTAAGCTGGCTGAAATAGACATAATAGAGTCAAAGACATCTTTAAAACCGGTGCTTCTTCTTGACGATGTACTTTCGGAACTTGATAAAACCCGTCAGCATATGCTTATTGAGTGCATAAACGGGATACAGACTATTATAACCTGCACAGGCATAGAAGATTTTGTTAAAAGCTGCGCTGGAAAAACAGAAATATTTAAAGTTGAAAATGGTTCAATAAAAAAAGAAACATAATAAAAAAGCCTGTTAATCAGGCTTTTTTATTATGTATTTATTATACGCTAAAATTTGTTTTAAAGTGCTCTCTTTATTTTTTAATACAGACGTTTAAAACTTTATTATATTGATTTTTTGTAAAGCTCTATGTCGTCTATTATCTTAAGAAGGAGCTCTTGCTGAGGCTTTGAGTAGCTGCATAATTTTTCGTAAAGCTCATTTTTTTCGCCTACCTTAGTTGGGTCATTTGTAGTACACAATAAATAATCAAGACTTACGTTAAAAAACTGCGCTATTTTTTTTAAGTCACTTATGGAGGGCTCATTCCGGCCGGATTCATAGTTGGATATTGCTGTATAACCATATCCCAGTATATTAGCAAGCTGTGTTTGGGTAAGTTTTTTGCCGTTTACATGATAGTTTTCTCTCAAAAATTTAAGTCTCTCTCTAAATTCCATAATATTCACCTAAGTTAAAATAAGAATATAATAAATTCATAATTTGTGTATAAATCTATTATATCAACTGCAATCTTAAAATTCAACATAAATTAAATAAATACGTATTTTTATTTTTCGACAAAGTATGATTTAAATATTTAGTGGTGTTTAATATTTCATAATTATTTATGTTTCTATTTTTTTCCTCAAAAAATGATAAAATATGGACGATATGTGTCGATATATGCATTAATATTGTATATGAATCAGATTTACATTAACTTTAATCAGATTATATAATATTTACAGATATAAATTTTATGAAGGAGGTTTTTTAATGCTGAATATTATAAAATTTTCGGATTTACGCGGAAAGAAAAATATAAATTCTTTGCGTGATGAGTTAAATGTTAAAGACGGCGTATATGATATACCTGTAAATGATATAAAACCAAACCCGAACCAGCCTCGAAAATTTTTGCGCAGAGACGAGCTTGATTTACTTACTGAATCGGTTAAAAAATTTGGAGTTTGTCAGCCAATAAAGGTCAGGTTTATAAATAATAAGTTTTATGAAATTATATCAGGAGAAAGAAGGCTTATGGCCGCAAAAGCTGCTGGCCTTGAGAAAATACCCGCAATTATTTTAAATATAAGCGACAGCAAAGGCGCCGTTTTATCAATTTTGGAAAATATGTATTTTCAAAAGCTCAATTTTATAGAGGAAGCCGAAGGATATAATTCTCTTGTAGAGGATTATGGATACAGTGAAAAGGAAATAGCTTCTATGTTTGGAATGCGTGATATTGAGGTAAGTAAAAAGCTGCGTTTTATGAGATTTAACGCCGAATGCAGAAGAATAATAGTTGAATCGGGTATAAGTAAAGAACATGCTTTAATTGTTTTAAAAATACCAGACCAGCAGATTCAAAGAAGTATTTTGCGCAAAATAAGCGATTCAAAACTTAGTTTAAAAAAGACCGAGGAGCTTGTGGAATATGAAATAGAAAAAATAAAGTCGGACGAGCTTATTTTTTCTGAGCAAAAGGAAAAACGTAACTTTACTGATATGCGGCTTTTAACAAACACAGTAAAGCGTTCTGTTGACCTTATGAAAAAATCAGGAGTAGAGGCTGGATATGAGGTTGAGCAAAGCGGAGAAGAAACTAAAATAATAATATCGATACCTAAGATGATTTAATTTACATAAATTTAAAGGACTTGATTTAAATAATAGATATATCAAAATTAAATTGTAAAATAAATAAGCTAAAATATAAAAAATATTTTAGTTTGATATTTAAAACAGTATACTAATATTTATATTTAAAAATAGCAAATTTTATTTATTTTTTTATTTTATATAAAAATTTTTATTAAAAATATGGTGTTTTATATTTTTATATCGAATATATGTTTTTATTGAATTGCGACTAAAACAAGAAATAAAAACCAAGTTTGTTTTTGATAAAATTCAATTAATCTATATATCGTAAAATTGTTTTTTAGATTATTATAAATTTCTTATTATGTGTTTTTAATATATTTTATATAAAAACATAATTTTTTACATAATAATAAAAAGCGGGTTTTTAATCCGCTTTTTGAATTTTTCTGCTTTTAATAGCAACAGATTTTTCTTTTTCTGGAATTTGAGCTGACGTTACTGCTATAAATACTATAATGCAGCCTAATATTTCTTTAAAAGACATTGTTTGTCCAAGTACAACCCATCCGGCAACAGCTGAAAATACAGACTCAAGGCTCATTATAAGCGACGCTATAACGGGTTCGGTGTTTCTTTGGCCAAGCATCTGCATTGTATAAGCCACTCCGCTTGAGAGAACAGCCGTATAAAGTATTGGACCAAGGCCTTTTATTATGGCCGTATATTCAGGGTCTTCTAATATAAACATGGCGAATGTAGATATTATGGCGCATACAAGAAATTGTATGCAGCTCATTTTAACTCCGTCAGCCTTTGGAGAAAAATATCCAACTGTAATTATATAGAATGAATCAAAAAAGGCGCTTAGAAGTACATAAAAATCGCCCTTTGCTATGTTTTCAAAGCCGTTTGACATGCACAAAAGATAAAATCCCAAAACAGCTCCCGCAAGACTGAGCCAAATTTTAAATTTTATTCTTTTGCCCATGAATAAGCCTATGAGCGGTATTATAAGCACATAAAGCGTAGTTATGAATCCGGCCTTTCCAACTGTTGTATATTTTATTCCTATTTGCTGAAACGAGCTTGCCATAAAAAGCATTGCTCCACAACAAATCCCGCCCTTTATCAACTCTTTTGTTCCGCCATAATTTTCAGAACTTGGATTAATCGCTTTAAAAAGAAATATTATAGGTATAAGCACAATAAATGCTACATAATTTCTTACAGTGTTAAATGTAAACGGGCCTATAAAATCCATGCCTTTGCTTTGGGCGACAAAGGCAGTGCCCCATATAAAAGCCGCTGTAAGTAGCATAAGGTTTCCTTTTATTCTGCTTGTGTTCATTTTAAAATTTCCTCTTTCAAATTTTTGCTTATTTTTTACTTAAATTCAACTTTGCTTTTTATGTTTTCAAGTATCATAAAAACAGAGTTGTATGTGGCGCATATTACAGTGCCTTTTTTTATTGACGCCTCAGCGGTTAAGGTTACTATTTTATCATTTATATCAACTATTTTTGCTTTTACAAGCATTTTGTCATTAAGCTCAACAGGTTTAAGATAGCGTATAGAGGACTCAACCGTTGTTATAAAATGTTCTTTAGCGAAAAAATGAGTAACCATTCCGCACACACTGTCAAAAGCCGAAAAAATATATCCGCCGTGCATATATCCGTTAACGTTTATTTCTGATGGATAAATTTCAAAGGCAACGGTCAGCGACATATCATCTATATTGCAACAATAAAATTCTGGCTTCATAAGCTTTGATATGTCGCTTTGGTCAGTGATTGATTTTATTATTATTTTCAGAGCCTTCTCAAAATCGTTGTTTTTGCAGTTACTCATTTTTCTGAGTCATCTCCGGAAGTAAGAAGGTCTGATGTTTTATACTTAAGCACCATAAATGTGGTGCTGGCTGTTGAGGCTAAAAGATTTTCTCTGTTTACAACAACACATTCTCCAGTATAGCTTAATATTGTTTTCCCTATTGACGAGGCTTTTACTGTAATTTCTATTCTGTCGCCAAGAAGAATGGGTTTATGAAAATGTACGGCAAGTTCCACTGTTGTTACATATTGTTTACCGCTGAAAAAGTGAGATAAAATTCCGAATGTGTTGTCAAAAGCGGTTGTTATAATTCCGCCATGCATTACGTTTTGAGGATTAAGTTCCCACTTTTCAACGTCATAGGCTAAAGTTAATGTTCTTTCCCAATAGCTGCATTTTACAAATTGAGGGTTCATCATAACCTCAACTCTTTCCAAGCCGTCGTTTTTGCTTTGCTCTTTTGTAAGCTCTATAAGGTTTTTTATTGTCTCTTCCATAAGCTGTTGATTTTCGTTCATTTTTTGAAGCTCCTTTAATTAGATATTATCTGAAAAATCCTTCCGCGCAGTTTGAAAATTCTATCGGATTTTCAATGTGCGGGAAAATTTTTGTTTTCTCAAATATAAAATACACCGCTTTTGGCATTATATCTCTTAACATTTTCATATTCTCGAAGGAGTTAAGCTCGTTTTCCTCGCCCCAAGCCACACATAACGGCATATTTAAGCTTGATATATACTGTTTTATGTCCATGTTCATATAGTTCGTTATAAACGACGCGAAAGCGTATCTGGCGTTTCCGTTTTCTGAGTGGGCGCTGTGATACATTTCTTTTATAAAGTCGCTTCTGTCAATTTCCTTTGAAAGGAAACCGTATTTTTTAACAAACATTGAAATTGCGGTTTTTGATGTCATTATGTTGTAGTATGCCGTCCCCATAAGAGGTATTTCCATTATTATTCTTTTAATTCTGCTGGAGTTTACAGCCATGTCGTCGTTTACGCCGTTAGGTGAAACGATCATAAGTTTTGTAATACAGTTTTGATATATTTTAGCGGCAGTAACAGCGGCGGCTCCCGAGCCATTTGCCGCAAGAACACAAGCAGGGGATTTTATTACGTTCTCAATAAAATCTTTTATAAGAGAGGCATAAATAAATGCCGTATATGTCATTTTTGGTTTGTCAGACATACCATATCCAAGCATATCTATTGTGTATACCTTATATTTTGCCGATAATTGGTTTACGGTTTCGTCCCATTCTGCCATACAGCAGCCGGGATAAAGACTGTGCAGCAAAAGAAGAGGCTTTCCGTTTCCGGCAGTTTTATAATATATTTTTCCGTATGTCCATTGGTAGTATTCACCGTTTGTATCTTCTTCGTTTTTTCTTCCTTTTAAAAATGATATTTTATTAAATGCGGCTATGGCTCCTATTGATATGCCCGCGGCCGACAGAAGTTTAATTAAAGCTGAACCTTTTTTTAATTTCATATTTAAACACCAGCCTTTAAAATGTTAAAATTTTATAATAATTATACTTATATTATGATACAAATTCTTTAAATTGAAAAGATGAATTTTTAAGCAGTTTATATTATATTTGTTTTTGGAAATATTAAAAAAATTGTATGGAAATTTTTAATATGGTATTATACTAACATATAAATTTAGTATTTACAATTGAGCTGTGTTTTGGAAATAAGTTGAATTTGCCTTTGTGTTATGGTAAACTTTTTGTGGCTTAAATAAATTTGAGAGGGTAATAAATATGGATTTTAAATATGAACTTTCTAAGGCCATAGCGCCTTATGCTGGGATAGAAGCGTCTGATATATCTAAATCAATAGAAATTCCGCCTGATAAAAGTATGGGAGATTACGCTTTTCCTTGCTTTAAGCTGGCAAAAATATTAAAAAAGGCGCCGCCTTTAATAGCTAAGGAAATATCTGAAAAAATTGAACTTCCTGACTTTATAGAACGTTTTGAGATAAAGGGAGCTTATCTTAATTTTTTTACAAATAAAAAGGTTTTCGCTTCCAATGTTTTGAAAGATGCTGTAAAAGCTGACTATGGAAAAAGCGACATTGGAAACGGAAAAACAATAGTTATAGATTATTCATCCCCTAATATAGCAAAGCCTTTTCATGTAGGACATCTTCGCTCAACAGTTATAGGAAATGCTTTATATAAAATATTTGGATTTTTAGGATATAAGTGTGTTGGAATAAATCACCTTGGCGACTGGGGAACACAGTTTGGAAAGCTTATATCAGCATATAAAAGGTGGGGTTCAAAAGAGGCTGTTGAGAAAGACGGAATACAAGAGCTTATGAGGATTTATGTTAAGTTCCATGATGAGGCCGAAAAGGACCCGTCTCTTAATGATGAGGCAAGAGGTTATTTTGTTAAAATGCAGAACGGCGATGATGAGGCTATTTCCCTTTGGAAATGGTTTTATGAAATGTCAATGAAGGAATTCCAAAGGGTGTATGATATATTGGGAGTTAAGTTTGACTCATACGCCGGAGAAAGTTTTTACAACGACAAAATGGACGCAGTTGTTCAGGAACTTAAAGATAAAAATCTTCTTAAAGAAAGTAATGGGGCGCAGATTGTTGACCTTGAGGATTGCGGAATGCCTCCTTGTCTTATAATAAGAAGCGATGGAGGAACGCTTTATGCTACAAGGGATATTACTGCGGCTATTTATAGAAAGAAAACATACAATTTTGATAAATGCCTTTATCTTACGGCTCTTGACCAAAATCTCCATTTTGCTCAGTGGTTTAAAGTTATTAAAAAAATGGGATATGATTGGGCTGATAATCTTGTTCATGTGCCCTTTGGTCTTGTAAGCCTTGAAAGCGGAAAACTTTCTACACGCCACGGAAATGTTGTTCTTATG
>CAJFUS010000074.1 GCA_904420235.1 Candidatus Neoanaerotignum tabaqchaliae | reverse complement strand
GGATGTCTTTTGGCAAGCTCCTCCACAATTTTATAAAATTCCTCTCTGTCCGGACGCATATATCCTATAAGCACGCCAAAGCGGGCCGCCAAAGACAGCTTCTCCTCCATTGTGTCGGAGCGGTGTATGTCGTTTTGAATTTCCATATCGTTTCTGTCGTTCCAAGTTTCCCTTATAAGATTGCGCCTGTTTGATGTGGCGTATAAAAGCACGTTGTCGGGCTTTGTCTCAACGCCGCCCTCCATAACGGCCTTAAGAAACTTATACTCAACCTCCTCGGCCTCAAAAGAAAGGTCGTCCATATATATTATAAATCTGTAATTGCGCTTTTTTATGCGGCTTATTAAAGGCGATAGAAGTTTAAACTGATATTTATATATTTCTATAAGCCTTAGGCCCCTGTCTCCATACTCGTTCATAAGAGCCTTAACGCTTGACGATTTGCCTGTACCGCTGTCGCCGTAAAGCAGAACATTATTTGCCGATTTCCCCAAAAGGAAGGCTTCCGTATTGTCCGTAAGCTTCTTTTTTTGGCTCTCGTAGCCCACCAAATCCGAAAGTCGGCTTTTGTCGGCGTTGCTTACAGGTATAAAGTCAATGTCCCCATTGTTTTCTTTTATTCTAAAGGCTCTGTAAAAGCCGAATATGCCAAGGCCATCATTTTTATAATAGTCAGTTATAACATTCAGCATTTCCCCGGCACTTTCAGTTAAGCTTAGCTTTTGGCTTAAATTGCGTATTTTAAGGCTTACGTCTTTTTGATAAACCTGTTCTCTTTTTTCTATGGCACGATAGTCGGTTATTTCCGAAAAACAGGATATTCCCAAATCCCTTTCTATTTCAGAAAAATCAAAGCAAAACAGCTTACGGAATATTTCCATATCGGCCAAGGCTATCTTATTTACGCTTCCTTCCTGAAGAGGCCCTCTTTCACAGGTAAGTGAAAAAGAATTCTCATTATTTACCATAAAAAAAGTGAGATAATTCTGCCAAAGGTTGCCGTCGAAACCGTATGTAGTGCCTATATCAAGTATTTTTTTAATCTCGTCATAAATACGGCGTATTAAAACTGTTTTTGCAGCTCTTTGCTCTTTCCAATCATAAAAAATATTCGACATACGGCGCAAAATCTCATCTTCGCCCATATCTCCATAAAGCAAAAGTCTGTTTACATACTCATACATTCCTATCACCTTCCCGTTTATAAAGCAGTCGGCCTTTAATCAGCCAAAACCGTCTTTACTTCAATATTATCCCCTGTGAAACCATAAATCAACCGCTTTTTGCCGTAGCCTGCGGCAAGTGTTTTCGCTTTTTAAACCGCTCACCCATGTGGCCGGCATATGCGCGTCAAACGGCGTACTCTCCGACGGTATTTTTTCCGGGATAGCCCCCGAGAGCCATATACTGTCGCTTAAAATACTTGACGAGGCCGGCCATGGAACATCAAGCTGGGCCCTTGACGCCATAAAATGGATACACATAAACAAAATAAAATACAATATACGTGTTGTTAACATGTCAATAGGCACAAACGACAGCGCCATATCCTCAACACTTTTAAACGCCGTTCGCGGCTTATACTCCGCCGGAATAACCGTTGTGGCCGCCGCCGGAAACGAAAGCCGCCGCCGTATATCCTCGCCGGGCGTAAGCCCTTTTGTTATAACCGTAGGCGCCATGGAGGAAAATGTGCGCTTCAGGCTTAGAATGAACAGAGCCACATATTTTAAGCCCGATGTTTTCGCCCCGTCGGAAAATATAATCTCCTGCCGCTCCGAAACATTCTCCTTTGACTCCGGCGGCAGAAGCAGTGAGATGATAGTTAACGACAATTATATAGCCATGAGCGGCACATCTATGGCAACGCCTATGGTTTCGGGAACGGCGGCCCTTTTATATCAATATAACCCTTCCCTTACACCCCTTAACGTAAAAAAAATAATAACCTCCGCCTGTTCAAAAGAAGGCCATTTGCTTAACATTGAGAAAATTTTTTGATATTTAACGGATAAAACCGGCCCAATTAAAATATAATCTAACTAACAGAAAACCGGAGGAATTTTATGGCTGGAAACGACATAACTGATATTTTAAGAATTATGGACATAATAGCTCCATTGTCAAGGGATATGGAAAACGCCGGAAGGCTTATAAAAAACAGCTTTGAGCACAACTATATACAGCGGGTATCCGACGCCGCCAAAAGCGAGCGTGACCTTATAAAAAAGAAACCCTCAAGAGAAATAATAATGCTTAGGGCATTTAAAAACTATGCCAACAAAGACGCCGCCCTTAGGATAGACAGTGTTATAAGCGCTCTTACAGTTATTGACACAATACGAAGCATACATGGCAAAATAAACGCCCACAGCGCCAAAATAGAAGGCGCCTCAAAAAACGTAAGCTCACCAAACGCGGCTTTATCAGAAATGACGGAAATTGTGGCGGCTCTGTCGCTTATGGGTTTTATACAAACAAATTCCGAAGGCCCGCAAGAGGCGGAGCAGTAAAAAAGTGAGGGAACATGGCCTAAAACCGCGCTCCCTCACAAAACAAGTTTATTTAAGATTTTCCGGATTAAGGCACAGAAGCTCCGGAAGCACAAATCTGCCGTCTTTTCTTATAAGAACATCGTCAAAATAAATCTCTCCGCCGCCGTATTCCGGTGTTTGTATAAGCACCAAATCCCAATGTATGGCCGATTTATTGCCGTTAGGAGCGTCCTCATAGCACTGTCCCGGCGTAAAATGAATGCTGCCCATTATTTTCTCGTCAAAAAGTATATTGTTCATAGGGCTTGTTATATATGGGTTAACGCCTATGGCAAACTCGCCTACATATCTGGCGCCCTCGTCGGTATCGAATATTTTTGTTATTCTTTCAGTGTCATTTGCCGTACAGTCAATTATTTTTCCATCTTTAAATGTAAGGCTCACATTCTCAAATGTAAATGAGTTATACTCGCTTGGAGTGTTGTATGTTATTTTGCCGTTTATGGAATTTTTTACAGGGGCCGTATAAACCTCGCCGTCTGGTATATTGCATTCCCCCGCGCATTTTACGGCCGGTATTGACTTTATGGAAAAAGATATGTCAGTGTCTTTCCCCGTTATTCTAACCTTGTCTGTCCTCTCCATAAGACTTTTAAGGCTATCCATGGCATCGTTCATTTTTCCGTAATCAAGATTGCATACATTATAAAAATAGTCCTCAAAAGCCTCCAGACTCATATTGGCAGATTGCGCCATAGAGTTTGTAGGGTATCTTAAAACAACCCATTTTGTATGGGGAACACGTATGTCGTTTACAGGACGCGTAAAATTTACCGAATACATTTTAAGTTTTTCCTCGGGCACGTCTGAAAGCTCCGCCGAGTTTTCATCGCCTCTTATACCTATATAAGCCTGCATACGGCGCATTTTGTCGCACTCTATATCGGCCATAAGCTTAAGCTGCTCCTCTGTTATGTTCATCAAAAGCTCTCTTTCAACAGCCGAGTCCTTAAGTTCAACATATGGTCTGCCTCCGGCTTTATATACCTCTTTAACAACAGCTCTAACAAGGGGAAACGCTTTTTCTCCCACACAGCTTATAAGCACGTTTTCCCCCTTTTGCACCCGGCAAGAGTAGTTTACTATGCTGTTGGCCAGTTTCAAAATTCTGCCGTCCAAATTCATTCCTCCTTTAAAATATCATATTCATATAATTTTTTATATTATAGCCCTTTGCACTTAAAATATCCAGAAGCTGTTTTGGACGTTTATATTTTAAAATAAAATTTACATATAAAACCGTTATATTAAGTCTTGTTTAATTGATTTTAATATAAAAAAGTTATATAATTTTATTAAGTTTATTTTTAACTTATAAAAACGGAGGTAATAAAATGATTATAGCAGTAGCAACTGAAAACGGACAGATATTTCAGCATTTCGGCAAAAGTCAGGAATTCACATTATTTGAAACCGAAAACGCCGTTATAAAAGGCGAAAAAACAATAGATACATCAGCCACAGGAGGACACAGCGCCCTTGTGGACGTTTTAAAAAGCAACAGTGTTGAAACACTTATATGCGGTGGAATAGGCCCCGGCGCCATAGAGGGACTTGGACAAATAGGCGTTGAGGTTGTTTCCGGAGTTTCCGGCAGTGCCAGGGAAGCCGTTATAAAATACTTAAGCGGCGAAAAAATCGGCTCATCATCAGCAACCTGCGACCACCACCATGATAGCGGACACACATGTCACAGTCATGAAGACGGACATACATGCGGACACCACAATTAATTAAAATACCACAAACTAAATGGACGGCTTAAGCCGTCCATTTTATTATAAATATTATTAACAGTGTTATTTATTATTAGAACTCCAATATCACCTCTGTAGCCGTTTCGTTTCCGGCCTTGTCTCTGGCATAAAATGTATATACTCCTTCCTCTCTTATTATAAATTTTATTGTTCCGCTGCTGTTTACGCCAAACGGAACGCCATAGGCGCCTTTCCCAAAGTCCGAGGCCACAAGGCTTCCCTGAGAATACCTTAAATTTTGTAT
>CAJFUS010000073.1 GCA_904420235.1 Candidatus Neoanaerotignum tabaqchaliae | reverse complement strand
TTCTCCGGGTCAAATATCCTTCCAACCTCAAGGGCCATTTTAGCTTCTTTATATGACCTTGAAACATCTTTAAGGTCGCTTACGGCAGTGCCTATTGATATAAATACTTTGCTTCCTGTTTCGGCACTTATGGCGTCAGATATTGTTTTGGCTGTTCTTGTTATTTCGTCGGTTGTTTCTTTGTCTCTTATTTCTTTAACAAGTATTATACAATGCTCGTCAACAGCTGTCACAAAGTCTTTTGTTTTGGCAGGGAAAATATTCCTTACCATCTCAACAATGTTCATTTCTTTGTCTATGTTTGTTTCTATAAGAAAAACTATTCTTTTAACATTGTTCTCAATATGAAGTTTCTTGGCTCTGCTGTAAATATCAACAAGAAGCAAGTTGTCAAGAAGAAGGTTTTTTATAAAATTGTCCTTGTCATATCTTTCTTTATAAGCAACAAGAAGGCTCTGTATTTGAAAAGTAGCTATTTTGCCTATTCGGTAGCTTTCCTCGTCGTCGCCTTTAATTTGAACAACATATTCCGGAACCCCGTTGTCATAAACCTTAAAATATTGATAGCCAAGAACCATTTGACTTTCGGCGGCCGAACCTATAAAATCGCTTATGCCGTCGATTTGATTGCCAGACATTTCTTCCTCTGTGGTGGCTATAACTTTGCCTTCCTTTTCTATCACACTTAAGTCTTTTCTTGTGATATTTTTAAGTCCGTCAATAGTGCCCTGCAAAATCTGATTAGAAATCATAAAATCCACCTCGTTTTAATAACATAAAAAGTTTCCACCATGCCAAAAAATCTCATTGCCGTATTGTAGATAATTTGTTAAAATTCAACAACTTAACAAATAATCAGGCAAAAAAAAATTCACTTGGCCAAAATAACCATAACACATTATATCTTTATAACATAATACCAAAAACTTCGAAAATAATCTATAAAAAAAAGACATTTTTTTATATTTTTTTTTAAATTAATTTTTTTTAAATAAAAAACCAATTAAAATATTGTTAAAATAGCATGTAGCACCAAATAAATATTTAAAAATCAAATTAAAATTTAACCAATTTATTTATCCTTGATTAAATCTCCAAATCCCTCGCCCATAACTTCTTTAACATCAGTAACAATAACAAAAGCGTTTTTATCAAAAATTCTAACTATTTCTTTAAGCTTTGCTATTTCTCTGCCGCTTGCAACGCACAAAAGCACTGTTTTTTTGTTTCCCGTAAACATTCCGCGCCCATTTAAAGCCGTAACGCCCCTGCTTAAACAAGCAAAAATCTCATTTGATATTTCATCACTTTTATCCGATATTATAAATGCGGCCTTAGAAAAAGAGAAACCGTTCAATATAATATCAACAAACTTGCCCGATATAAAAGCCGATACAGCGGAATAAAGAGCTCTTTCGGCGCCGAAAACAAAAAATCCCATGGCTATAATAACAGCATTTGATATAAATATAACCGACGATATAGAAAAATAAGGCATTTTTTTATTTACTATTGTGGCAAGAAGGTCAACGCCTCCTGTGCTTGACATGGATTTTATTATAAATCCCACTCCAATTCCGTCAAGCATGGCTCCGTATATGGCCACAAGCATTAAATCCCCTTTAAAAACAGGAAGTAAAACTTTTGTCATTTCCAACGCCGCCGAAAGTATAACCGAACACACAAAGCTTTTAAAAGTATACCTTATGCCTAATATTTTTATGGCTATAATAAAAAGCGGTATGTTTAAAATTACGTTTGAAACTGAAACCGGTATTTTAATCAGCTTTTCAATTATTATTCCAATGCCCGAAAAGCCTCCTACAACAACGCCGTTGGGCTCATAAAAAACACTTATGGACGAAGCTATAAGTACTATTCCCAAGGCTAATAACAGCCAATCCAAACCTTTGCCGCTTTTAAATATACTCATAAAAATATCAGCTCCCAAAAAATAAGGCTCCGTAAAACGGAGCCCCCATGTTTATATTTATTTTACGTTTCTTTTAATTAAAATAAGCATGGCAAATTTAGGAAGTTTAAGCATACGCTTAAATCTTGAAGGCTGTTTAATAAGCCTGTAAAGCCACTCAAGACCGAATTTTTGAAATAATACCGGAGCTCTTTTAACGTTTCCGGCCATAACGTCAAAGCTTCCGCCTACGCCAATGGCAACCCTTGCCCCTGTAAACCTTAAATTATCATAAATCCACTTTTCCTGTTTTGGCGACCCAAGGCCAACAAGCAAAAGGTCAGGTGAAACCGCTCTTATGTCGGCTATTATTTGGCTTTCATCTTTAGATGTGAAATAACCATTTCTGTATCCAACAATTTTAATACCTTTATACTTAACTGATATTCTTTTAGAAGCCTCTGAAGCCACACCCGGACTTCCGCCAAAAAAGTATACAGTTTTTTCCGTATTTTTCAATTTATCAAAAAGAGCAAGACAAAGGTCATATCCGGAAACTCTTTCCTTAAGCTTTGTTTTAGCAAATTTTGACGCCCAAACTATGCCCACTCCGTCCGGCACAACCAAATCAGACGCCCTTAATATGCCCAAAAGCACTTTGTCATGCTGCGCTTCCATAACAATTTCCGGATTCGGAGTGCACACTATGTGCTCTCCCCCGTCGTCAAAAAAAGCCATTATTTTGTTTACAGCGCCCTTCATTCCTGTTGCATCAAAGGGAACATTCATAATTTCCACAGTGTTTTTCATATTTTCTCACCTCTTTATTTTTCAAGAAGCTTAATAAGATACTTAACATTGTCCTCAGAGCGTTTCCTCATTTTTAAAGCTGTTTCCTTAAGACTGGAACTATACTTTTGTCTGTTTTCCATAAGCTCTTTAAGGCTTTCAAAGGCTTTCTCCATATTATAATTTTTAACGTCGCCTCCCGACGGCATGTTAAAAAGGTTAAGATAGTACTCTATTTTAGGGTCATACACAAAACCAAGCATAGGAACGTTTCCATTAGCGGCAAATATAAGAGTGTGAAGCCTCATACTTATAATGCAGTCCATAAGCCCTATGGCGCTCATTATTTCTTTCGGCGAACAGTTCTCGTCAAGACAGTAGGACTTTCGTTTCATAAGACTTCTTACCTTGTCACTTATGGCCGCATCGTATGGAAGCTGCATTGGTATAAAAACTATGTTTCTTCCAAGCTCGTCATAAATTCTGTCGCAAAGAACGGCAACATCATAAAGGAAATTTTCTATGCTTTTCCAGTTTCTAACTGAAACTCCTACAATAGGTTTATTAAGAGGTATTCCGGACCTTTCAAAAATCTTTTCCGACTCTTCTTTTGGAAGCGGGTCAAGGGAAAAAACAGGGTCAGCCGTAACAATAGCGTTTTTATTAACAACACCTATTTTCCTTAGCTCATCAAGGGAATTTTCCTCTCTCAGCGTTATAAGGTCGGCGCGGCTTACAACTTTTTTAACAAGCTTTCTATTTTTATCCTTCTCAACAGGGCCTATTCCATTGGCATAAAGCATAACCTTTTTACCGAACATTTTGGCCATTTTAATTATTGAGAGATAATATATAAGGGAGCGTGTGCTTGTTTTGTCCTGAAGGAGGCTTCCCCCACCGCTTATAAGCAAATCGCAACGCATTATGGACCAAACAACCTTAAATATGTTATAACGGTAGATAACTTTAACGCCGTATTTTTTTGAAGTCTGCTCCGGTTTATTTGCAAGAACAAGAACATCTATATTTTTGTTTGTTTTCATTATATTGGAGTGTATTGATAATAATATGGCGTCGTCTCCAGAATTGTTAAAGCCATAGTACCCGCTCATAAGTACCCTGTATTTTTTCTTCTCATTAACTTTAAGGGCAGCCGTATAAGCGTCAACACAGTCGTCGGCCATTTTGCTTACAGAATAATTTTTAAATATAACGCTTCTGCCATATTCCCCAAGTGCTTTTCTTTGGTCGTCATTAATGGAGTTAAAGGCATAGGTTATATCCCTTAAAAGCGCCGCCTCACTTGTTTTTTCGCAGCCGCGGCAGCAAAAATTATTTTCCATGGCTTTGGCCATTTTTGTCTCATCAAAAAGACCTATATATCCCTCGTTTCCGGCAAGAATAACCGGTTTTTGTGCAGCCATAGCCTCAAGGGCGGCGCGGCTAACTCCAACAAACACTTTTCCGCAGGAAACTATCTTGTTTATGTCGGTTCTGGCTCCGGTCATTATAATACATTTTCTGCCTATGCGCTCATTCACCCTTGCCGCCTGTTTGTTAAGCTCGTCAAACACATTGCCTCCTCCGGTTATTATAATCCTCAGATTATCAATGTTTTTGTTAAGCTTTTCTGCTATATTGATTATAAGCTTGGCGGCATAAGCTCTGTCCTCATCCATACGGCTTACATATACAAGTCTGTTTTCGTTTTCCTCAAGTCCAAACTCTTTCACGAGTGAGTCATACTCAACATCAGGAGAGAATTTTTCTGTATCAATGCCGTTTATTGTTACAAAAATATCCCTTTCTTTTACTCCGTAATTTTGCATAAGATAATCTTTTATGTCATCGCTTACGGCTATTGTTTTTTGTCCCCAGTTTGTAAGGTATTTAAGGCCTCCATGAGTGTCAAAAACCCAGTGAGCTGTTGACACAAACGTAAAATTCATCCGTCTTTTTAAAAGGCCGCATAAAAACCCCGGTATCCTTGCATGGGCGTGAACAATCTTTATTTTCTCATTTCTTATTATTTTCCCAAGCATAAAATACGATACAAGCATATTTGGAAGGCTTCTTTTGTTCATGGGAACTTTATAATGTTTTATTCCGCATGAGCGAAGTTCTTTTTCATAAACTCCGCCGTTAGAGGCGACAACAACCCTATATCCCCGCCTTGCCAATTCCTTGCTCAGCTCAACAACATGGGTTTCGGCACCGCCTATATCAAGGCCGTTTAACGCCATTAATATTGAACACTTTTTCATAAAAATCACCCTACGTTTATTGACTCAACAATTCCGGTGCACTCAAAATATTTAGTCATATACTTCGTTTGAGAACCTCTGAGAAGCTCAAACGTTCTATTTACATAACATCCGGAATCGTTTACAACGGCATCAGCCTCAATAGTAAATATAACGTTTATTCTGTTCTCAACAGGAGCCTTGGCAAATGTTCCGTCCGGCATGTTTATATATTCATAGGCCTGCTCACTTTCCACATTAACTATTGTGCCTATGGCATTTCCAGAGGCTTGGTCAAAAATAGTGTCGCCTGTTTCAACATTACTTAAAACAAAGTCTCTTATTTTATCAACCCTAACGGTGTATGTTATAGGCTGCATAGCAGCTGTTGAACTGGTTTTGTCAAGCACGTTAAATTTATAAAAAGCCCCAACGCCAAGCACTATAACAATAATAATTATGCAAACGTCAATTACGTTTACAATTCCAAAAAGTTTACCCTTCTCATCTATAAGCTTCATGCCGCTCCTCCTTGCCTGTCTACATTAAGTATATAGCCTCTTCCGGCGTAGCCGTTTCCTTTAACAGCTACCTCAAGGCCAACCTTAACCGTATAGTATCCGTTAACCTTAAGGTCCGACGCGCTTTCAGTAACATCAGCCTCAACGGTTACAATGGCTGTTTCACGTCCGGGAACAACGGCTTCTCTAACCATTCCTATCTCTGTATCATTTATAAGCTTTTTACATGGCTCAATTTTCACGTCAACAACTTGTCCCATATAATAATTCTTAACATTATCCGTAATTCTGTCACCTATTTTTATATTCTCTCCAAAGCCCTCCGGATTGTCCGTAAGCTCAAAAGTATACTGTATTTTGTGGGTTTCAGCCACACTTTCTCTGTTTAAATATTTATATCCCAAAAATGCTACGGCTAAAATAACAACTATAACAACAATGTCAAACAAGTTAAATTTATATCTGCTCTTTTCCAAATTGGCGTCCTCCTTCAAAAACATCAGTATAAACCTTTTCTATATTTTCGGCATAAATTTCCGCTGTAAATTTCAAACTGAATATTTCTTTTGAGCGTTGGCTCATATTCTTATAAAGCTCTTTGTCATCATAAAGTTTTTTGATGTCTATGGCAAGAGAGGCGCTGTCTTTAGATGGAAAAACAAATCCGTTCTCCCCATTTGATATAACGCCCGGATTACCTCCAAAATCGCTTACAACAGCCGGAATACCCATGCTCATACCCTCAAGAAGCGAAAGGCTTGTGGCTTCCGTTCCATAGGAGGCATTTGCCTGAACGTCGGTTATTGACAAAAGCTCACGTACATTGTTAACAAATCCAGCCATTAAAACTTCGTTCTCAAGGCCTTTTTGAGTTATAAGCTTTTTAATCTCATCTTCAAAACTGCCTGTTCCGGCTATTATAACTTTAATTGGAATTCCCATATCCTTAAGTATCTCAGCTGCCTCAAGAATATAAATATGGCCTTTATAAGGCTCAAGCCTTGCCAATATGCTTACAACAAAGTTTTCGTCTAAAACTCCATATTTTTTCTTAGCTTCTAAAATCTCCCTTTCTTCATATTTAAATACCGGTTCAACACCGTTAAGCACAACTTTTATTTTACTTGGGCTTATACCGCCTTCCATAAGATTTTCCTTGGCCGCCTCTGCAACAGCTATTATCTCGTCTGACAAAAACTCATTAACGGTTTTATTGGCTATTTTCCCAAAGCCATGGCTTATTCTTCGGCTCACGGGAAAAACCGAATGCCTTGTGTATATAATTTTTTTCCCGCACAGCTTTGCTGCTATTCTTCCGCTTAAAGAGCCATGAGTGTGAACAATATCAGGATTTGAACGTGATATTATTTTTCTAAGATTTTTTACAGCCTTCAAATCAAAGGATTTATCAGTTATGCCGTCCGCCTCTATAACTTTTGTGCCGAGCTTTTCTATCTCTGGCTTAAGAAGGCTGCCTCTGGGAACCACAACCTTAACGGCAAATTTTTTTCTGTCATAATATTTAAGAAAATTCAGCACGCATTTTCCAGCACCGCCTATGTTGCTGTCGCTTATAATATTCAATACCTTTATCAAAACTTATTCCTCCTTAAGTTCAGAGTAGATAGTGCTTAAAGCTCCAAGGCCCACATATATCCAAAAAAGAGCCATTACCCTGTAATTATAAAAAGTGTAGTCAGTCATGCTCTGCACGAAAAATCCCGAAAGCGATGACATAAAGGCTATAACAAAAATCTTTTCTGTTTTATTTTTTGTATCCATAAACTTTCTGAAAAGCAGCTTATAAAACTGATATATACACGCTATAAAAACGACTATTCCGGCTATTCCGGCATCGCATGTAACCTGAAGGAATGTATTGTGAGAGTGAGGCGCGCCTATGCCGTTATATCCATAATACGGGTATACCTTGTTAAAAGCACTTTGCCCAGGTCCTATGCCTGAGAGCCAGTAGTCCTTAAGCATGCTTATGGTTCCAAGATATATATATACCCTGTAAGAAGTTGAGGAATCATTCATATTTCCTATGCTCATAAACCTGTTTATTATTGTATCCGGCAATATAAACGGCAGAAGCATAAGCCCGAAAATGCCGAGTATTATAAACCGCCTGTCAAGAAGTACCAAGAACACTCCAGCGGCCATTATCATTCCAATATAGCAACCCCTTGAGTATGTTATAAACAAACACAGCATCATAACAGCAGCAGCGCAAAAATAGAAAGCCTTAAATATATATTTTTTTGAAACTATAAAACAGGCAACTGTTGTTGGTATAATTAAAAGAAAATACTCTCCAAGAACGTTTGGATTGCCAAGAGTTGAATATACTCGAAAGCTTATAGACCCAAACATATCGGTATCAACCCACACACCGCCAAACTTTCCCTGGTTCATATACTGATAAAAGCCGTAAAGAGAAACAAGCACTCCGGCGCATACCATAAAAAATAAAAGTCCTCTAAACTGTTTTTTTGTTTTAACAGCGTTTATAACAACCATATAAAACATTATAAAAAGCACCGTAACCATTCCGCCGTAAAGGCTTCCTTTAACGTCGGTAGATATAAAAATGGCAATTAAATATACTCCGGCAAATGCGTATATATATTTATTAAGCGGAAAATATCTAAGTTCTTCCTTTGGATTGCACATAAGATAAAGAAAAAGTGACCCAAAACCAGCCACAGCCAAAGCTATAACAGCCATTGTAGGCGCTATGGGGGCTATAACGGCAGCGGCGGCAGTCCACAAAAACACCATTTTAAACACACTATTTGCAAACAGTATGTTAAGCCTTAGAGCAAAAAACACCTTCTCGCAAAGTTTCCTTAAAAAATAATACAGCTTATAAAAAACACTTCCCCTGGTTTCAGCCACATTTTCATTTGGCGAAAGAAAAAACCTTCCAAGAGCGCTGTTTTTCATAAGATTAAGACACCAAATGCCTATTCTTGATAAAAAGCCGTATACCAAACTGTTTTCTATCAAGTCTTCTCACCTCTTTTAATAATTTTATATATAATGCTTAAAACAGTTTTCATCTCATTTATTTTAAGAACTGCTGACATAAAGGCATATATAACTACACCTATTATAGTTGGAATAGCCGTCATAATTATATTTGAAACAAGTCCTGAACTAAAATACGGCCCCATAAAATTTTTTAGGGCAAACACAACCGCAGCCATTACAACAGAGGCTAAAATCATTTTAATAAATTCAATAACCATTTTGCTATTTATTATTTTATTATCTTTTTGCATTGGAATAAACAGAAGCACCGCGGCGACAGTTTGAGAAATGGCCGAAGCTGCTGCAAGACCGCCCACATCAAATTTTTCCGTAAGAGCCATACAAAGTGCTATGTTAATTAATATTGATATAAGACCACTTATTAATGGCGCTTTTCCATTTTTCTGAGCATAGAAAGCTCTGCTTAAAACACTCTGTATTCCAAAGCCCGGCATTCCCAAAGCGAAAAAGAACAATGCCCTCGAGGTTATTGACAACGCAAAATCATCAAAAGCGCCTCTCTGATATATAAGTTTAATAACTGGCTCGCTTAACACCATAAGTCCAACCATCATAGGTATAATTAAAAAAGCCATGGCTTCTATTGTTGCCGATATTGTTTTGCTGAAGCCCTCGTTTTCATTATCTATAAGCATTCTTGAAAGCCGCGGGAATATAACATTAACTATCGACAACACAAATACGCCAACTATTATTGAATAAACCGTATTGGCATACTCAACCGCCGATACTCCGGAACCATTAAAAAGTCCGGAAGCAAATTTAGTGTTTATTGAAAGGTTTATAGGCTGAACCCATGTGCTTACCATTACAGGAAGCATAAGCAGCACTATTTTTTTAATACCTTCATCGTTAATTTTAATATATGGACGATACCTATATCCTTTTTTTAAAAGCGATGGAATTTGTATAATGGCCTGCATTGCCCAGCCAATTAAAAAAGCAACTGTAAGGCCGTAAATTCCAAAACGGCTGTTAAAAAGCAGATAATAAATTATTATAACTAAATTTGAGGCTATGCTCATGGCCGCGGGAACATTAAACTCGTCCATAGACTGAAGCACGCCAACAAAGCAAAAGGCTATACCGGTAAATATTGTAGCCGGAAAAAGTATTCTTAAAAGCTGTGTACACAACTCTGCCGTTTCAGCGTCAAACCCGCTGGCAAAAAGCTGTGTAAGCTGCGGTGAAAATATAATGCCTAAAACCGTTATTATCGTTGTTAAAATTCCTATAAGAGTTATAAAATTATTGGAAAGCCTAAAGGCCTCCTCACGCCCCTTTTTTTTCATATACTCGTTAAAAACAGGTATAAAGCTGGCTGATATGGCAGAGGCAAAAACCACGTCAAAAAATATTCTCGGTATTCTGCTGGCTGTTAAAAAGGCGCTGGCCTCCATGCCAACCGAATAGTTTCCAGCCAAAAATTGGTCTCTAACAAGGCCTAAAAGCTTTCCAATTAAAGTTATTGCCATCATAAGTCCGGCAGCCTTCACGGCACTTTTGCTGTCATTATCCATAGCGAATAATAAATCCCTTCTTTAATTAAGATACACTCAGTTTATCATTATACAATATAATACACAAAAAAGACATAAAAATGTAATTTTTTGTTAACTGTTCAAAAATATTTAACAATATAACTTAGGCGTGCCGAAAAAACGGCACGCCCGCTAAATTTTTATATTTCAAATTAAATTTTTTTGCGAAGAAATGAAGGTATATGTATTTCGCCTTCGTCATCAAAATCTGAATAGCTTGTCCGTCTTGGCTCTGTCTCTCTTTCAGGCTGCATCTGGTCTCTGTCAGAATTAAACTGCCTGTCTTCATTTTCATAAGACGGCTCTGGCTGTTCACGTCTTGAGTAACCATAGTCATCTCTCGACATTCTGTCACTTCCGGAAAAATCAAAAGCGCCTCTAAGGCTTTTAGGCGGAAGTCCTTTTATATCCTCTTCCTCAAATCCGGTAGCTATAACAGTAACAACAACCTCGTCTTTAAGGTTCTCATTTATTGTTGTACCAAATATAATCTCGGCATCTGGGTCAATAGCATCTTTAATAAGGTTAGCCGCCTCGTCGGCCTCAAGAAGTCCAAGGTTCTCATCGCCGGCAAAATTAATAAGCACATATCTTGCACCATTAATCTTTGTTTCAAGAAGAGGGCTCTGTATAGCCGCTTTAACAGCAACCTCAGCTTTATCCTCGCCTGTTCCATGGCCTATACCCATATGGGCTATGCCTTTTCCAGACATTACAGTTTTAACATCGGCAAAGTCAAGGTTAATAACACCAGGTTTCGATATAAGGTCGGCTATTCCTTGAACACCCTGACGAAGTATCTCATCGGCACGTCTAAAAGACTCAATAATGCTTGTTTTTTTATCAATAATTGAAAGAAGTCTTTGGTTTGGTATAACAACAAGAGTGTCAACACTTTTTCTAAGTTCCGAAAGTCCTCTTTCAGCGTTTGACATTCTTCTTTTTCCCTCAAAATTGAAAGGCTTTGTAACAACAGCTACTGTAAGAATACCCATAGACTTGGATATTTCGGCTATTTTAGGAGCAGCTCCAGTTCCTGTTCCGCCGCCCATTCCGGCAGTTATAAAAACCATATCTGCCCCACTTATTGATTTGGCTACTTCTTCTTTTGTTTCTTCGGCCGACTTTTCTCCAATATCAGGGTTTCCGCCGGCACCAAGGCCCTTTGTAAGTTTCTCTCCAATTTGTATTTTAGTGGGAGCCTTTGACTTTGACAAATCTTGGACATCTGTATTTACGGCTATGAACTCAACCCCGTCCATATTGTCCTCAATCATTCTGTCAACAGCGTTATTTCCGCCTCCCCCTACACCTATTACCTTTATTACTGCCGCATTACCCTGGCTCACAAATTCAAGCACAGCGATTCCCTCCCTGATATATTCTAAAAGAAAACTTATTTTTCAATCATATAAAATGCACAAAGAAACACTCTATAAAAATATAGTAATTAATGTCTTTGATAAACACAAAATTCACATACTCTATTCTATCCTGTTTTTTGCAGTAATTCAACTATAATCTTATAATATCAAAAATTTTTTAATATTTAAAACACAAAAACTATTATTTTTCACAATTAACAAAAAATTTTCAACAATATTATCTGCTTTTTTTACCTATTCACCATTAGAAGCCTGTTCACTTTCGGCATAATAAAACGTTGTGTCTCCGTCATAACCGTTTATATAAACCTCGTCCTTTTTCTCTATCTCAACCGAAATTCCCCACGGCTTTAAAGAATCAACAACGCCTCCTTTAAAGTTCAGGGCCGACTCAAGCACATCTGGGTCGCCTATGGCTTTAATAACAAAAGGCGCTGATACTCTTACACCGTTTATATTCACTATTGAACCTGCGCATCTTATAGAGCTTTTGGATATTATCCTTTGGTCATTTATTGAAACCGCCTCCGCTCCGGCGCTGTTAAGTTCGTTTACAAAATTAAGCAGGTCCTCATCATGTATAACCAAAGCGGCTGAATCAACCCCAGTTGCCTCAGAGTCACTGTCATTTAAGGTTACCTCTATCCCACTTCCCGAAACGTCTGTAAGTCCCGCTATTATGCGTGATGAGTCAAGCTCGTCACTAATAAGCTTAATAGCTGCGCTGTCCTTTGATACAGCGTTTTCATACTCAGTTATTCTGCTGTTTTTCTCATTAAGCTCGCTGTTAAGTCTTTTGTTTTCATTCTGGACACTCTCAAGCAAAGCCGTAAGCTCATTTATAGAATTTGTATACTGCATGCTCATGTCTTTATAAAAATTTACAAGTATTGAGCATGAAAGAAATCCAAGGCATAGGCACACCGCAGAAGCGGCAACAACATTGCGGTTTATCTTAATCAATACTAAACATCTCCCGTTATGTAAGATACTTAAATATTATAGGTTTTGAAAGGTCGCTAAGGTCAAGAGAGCCTCTGTCGTTTTCGTTTATATTTTTTATTACCTCAGCCATAGTCCTTATTTTTCTGTCCCCATTTGACATATCCCCAAGATTAACCTCTACTTTGTTAACATAAGCCAAAATTTTATCAGGATTACTTACATCGATTTTAACAACCATGTCAAGAAGCTCATATTTGCTCATAAGATAAGCTATGTTAACCATTATATCAAAAGCCTCTTTATTCTCGGCTTCTATTTTCTCCCCTAATGTAAAACTGCTGAAGTTAAGGCCATATACAACAGGCAATGCTCTGTTCATCTCGCTGCTCACTTCAAGCACTCTTCCTTCTTCATCTATGTAAAGGTATGAACCCATATAAGGAACATACCCTCTTACCTTCCTTTCATCTATTGTTATCGCAACTGTGTCCGGAAGTTTATAAGATATTTTAGCCGACTCAATATATGTGTTTGATTTTAATGTTTTCATAGCGTAAAACCTGTTAAAAAGGAACATATTCATTCCTTCTTTTATGTTAACCATTTCACATATCTCGTCCTTTGTATACTTTTCCATTTCCGTTATCTCTATATTTTTTATTGTAAAAACAGGAGAAACAAGAAACGCGCATATTCCGGCTAAAACACATAAAAAAGTTAAAATTCCTTTTTTCCCTATTCTTATTTTCTTTGGCGTTCTTTCTTTTTTATCTTTGCGTATATCATGGCTCAATAAAATCACCTAATTTTCATACCTTATATCAGCTCCAAGGGCTGAAAGGCTTTTTTCTATATTCTCATACCCTCTCATTATATACTCTGTTCCATAAACAAAAGAAGTTCCCCCACATGAAAGCGCCGCTATAATAAGACCGGCTCCCGCTCTAAGGTCTGAAGCGCTGACTTCGGCAGCTTCAAGATAAGGCACTCCGTTTATAACAGCCTTTCTTCCAAAACAGGATATATCAGCGCCCATTTTGCAAAGCTCTGGCACATGGCCAAACCTGTTTTCAAACACTGATTCAATTATAATACTTTCTCCAACAGACAATGTCAATACAGCCATAATCTGCGGCTGCATATCCGTTGGAAAAGCCGGATATGCGCCTGTTTTAATTTTTTGCGGATAAATTACACCGTTCATAAAATTACAATGAATTCCGTCTTTGTGCGACTCAATTTTTCCGCCCATATCATCAAAAATAGTCAATATACCTTTCATGTGTTCCGGAGCGGCATTTTTTAAAAAAATTTCTCCCTTAGTCGCAGCGCATGCCGCCAAAAACGTTCCGGCCTCAATTCTGTCCGGTATAATTGTATACTCCGAATTTTTAAATTCATTAACCCCCTCTATTGTTATAATTCCGTCGGAACAAAAATCTATATCAGCCCCAATACATTTTAAAAAATCCGCCAAAGCCTGTATTTCTGGTTCCATAGCGGCATTTTTTATAACGGTTTTTCCCGTTGCCGAAACAGCAGCAAGCATTATGTTCTCAGTGGCTCCAACACTTGGAAGTCTTAAATTAAGCTCTGTTCCAACAATTTCCGAGCAAACACAGTCTATATAATCGCCATTGTCTATAACGTCAATTCCAAGCTTTTCAAGAGAATCAAAATGTATATCCAGTGGCCTTTTGCCTATTTTACACCCTCCCGGCTTAGCCACTCTCGCCCTTTTAAACCTTCCGCAAAAAGCGCCTACAAATATAACCGACGAGCGCATTTTTGACACCTCATCTCCATCAAGGACAATGAAATGAGCCTTTGATGAATCAACAACAACAGTGCTTTCTTCCCATAAAACGGAGCAGCCAGCCTTCTCAAGAAGCCGGCAGGTATTATAAACGTCCGTTATTTTAGGGCAGTTATGAATTATATTAATTCCAGAGTTAACAATGCATGCGCATAATATAGGTAAAGCTGCATTTTTGCTTCCATGCACATTAACTGTTCCAAAAAGACGTTTACCGCCGTTTATAATATATCTGCCCAATATCTTCATTCCCGACTAAGATGTTTACTACTATTATAACGGCTTATTTAAAATTGGTGTCTGTACAACTTTTATAAGCCTCAATAAACTCCTTGTCGTCTTTATTAAGCTGAATACTTTTTAATATATCAGGCCGTTTTTCCATTGTTCTTATAAGTGACTGCCTGTGGCGCCAAGTATCTATATTTTTGTGATGTCCGCTTAAAAGTATATCTGGAACCGACCTTCCCATAAAAACCGGTGGGCGTGTATACTGAGGATACTCAAGAAGTCCATTAGAGAAGCTTTCTTCCATAAATGACTCTTCCTTTCCCAAAACTCCCTTTTTAAGCCTTGATACAGAGTCAATAACAGCCATTGCCGGTATCTCTCCGCCTGTAAGCACGAAATCCCCCATAGAAATCTCGTCTGTAACTATCTCCTCAATAACCCTCTCGTCTATGCCCTCATAGTGGCCGCATAATATAACCAATTCCTCCTCAACAGCCAGCTCCGACACTATTTCCTGATTAAAGGGCTTTCCCTGAGGAGTCATATATAAAACCCTTGTTCCTTCTTTAACATTAAGGCTTTTATAAGCGTCATAAACAGGCTGCGGCTGCATAACCATGCCGGCACCTCCGCCGTACGGGTAATCGTCCACATGCCGCTGTTTATTTTTTGAAAAATCTCTTATATTAACGGCGTTTATTTTTATTATTCCTTCTTTCACAGCTCTTCCTATAACGCTGTACGACATGGCGTTTTCTATCATTTCCGGAAAAAGCGTAAGAACATGAAAATTCATATTAAGCCATGCCCTCCAAAAGATGTATAACCATTTTTCTTTCTTTAACATCAACACTTAAAATGCAGTCTTTAATAGCCGGAACAAGTATATTATTTTTGGGATTGTCGTCTGTTTTAACAACATAAACGTCATTGGCAGCCGTAAAAAATATGTCATCAATAACGCCTATTTTATCGCCCTTTTCATTGTATACGTCCATATCATACAAATCCCTTGCGTAGTACTCGTCCTCTTCAAGAGGAATGGCTTTGTCGTCCGTAATAAGTATACTTGCGCCTTTATATTTTTCAGCAATGTTTATATCGTCTATGCCATCAACGGTAAGCAGGACCATATTCTTGTGGTACGCGGCTTTTTTTATTTTAAAAATTTCTTTTTTCCCCTTCAAATCAAATATGGCCTCGTCAAGAAGCTCAAAGCGTTTTGGGTCGTCCGTTGTTGGAAAAACTTTTAAAGTACCCCTTATTCCATGGGTTCCAGTAATTTTTCCTATGCAAAAGTGTCCCAAAAAAAGCCCTCCTTTATGTAAAACATATTAAAAATTATGTTAAGCTTCAAATTTATTATATATAACAAAAAACCGCGATTATAAAACCGCGGCTTTAAATGTTTACTGTACTATCTCAACAACGATATGCTTATCCTCATGGACAGCCGCTGCCTTAACAACAGTTCGGATAGCTTTCGCAATTCTTCCTTGTTTGCCTATTACTTTGCCCATATCCTCAGGCGCAACCTTAAGCTCAAGAACAAGAGATTTTTCTCCTTGAGTTTCGGTAACTTTAACCTGTTCTGGGTGGTCAACAAGGTTTTTAGCGATAACCTCCAGTAATTCTTTCATAAGCATCCTCCTGAGGAAGAAGAAAAATCAATCCTTGATAACGCCGGCTTTTTTTAATATAGCCCTAACCGTATCAGATGGCTGCGCTCCATTGGCAATCCACTTAGCAGCGGCCTCAGCGTCAACTTTGATGTCGGCTGGCTCTGTTGTTGGATTGAAGTATCCGATTTCAGCTATTGATTTGCCGTTTCTGGCTGTTCTTGAATCAGCAACTACAATTCTATAAAATGGAGCCTTTTTAGCGCCTAATCTTTTTAATCTAATTCTTACTGACATTAAAATTCACCTCCCATAAAATTCATAACTTTTTATCTAAAAGCCAAAAGGAAGTTTAAATTTTCCTTTTCTGCCTTTTTGCATTGCATTGAGCTGTTTCATCATTTTTTTCATTTCATCAAACTGCTTAATAAGCCTGTTTACCTCGGCTATGCTTCTGCCGCTTCCAAGAGCTATACGCTTTTTTCTTGGTCCGTTAAGCATAGACGGATTATTTCTTTCAGCTTTTGTCATCGAAAGTATTATAGCCTCAACATGGGCCATTTCCTTTTCGGCATCAACATTATTAAGGGCATCCATGTTAAGCTGATTCATTCCCGGCATCATTCCCAAAAGGTCTTTAAGCGGTCCCATTTTTCGTATTTTACGCATTTGGGAAAGAAAATCCTCAAGGGTAAAATCATTTTCCCTAAGTTTTTTCTCCATTTCTGCGGCTTCTTTAGCATCTATATTTTGCTGTGCCTTCTCAATAAGAGAGAGAACATCGCCCATTCCCAATATCCTTGAAGCCATTCTGTCAGGGTAAAAAGGCTCAAGGTCCTCAAGCTTTTCACCCATTCCAATATATTTTATAGGTTTGTTTGTAACACTTCTAACCGAAAGTGCCGCTCCGCCTCTGGCGTCGCCGTCCAGTTTAGTAAGTATTATACCGTCAATTCCAAGCTGTCCGTCAAATCCCTCTGCAACAGTAACCGCGTCCTGTCCAGTCATGGCATCAACAACAAGCAATATTTCCTGAGGCTTTACGGCGTCCTTAATATCCTTAAGCTCGTCCATAAGCTCCTCATTTATATGAAGGCGTCCGGCTGTATCTATAAGTATAACATCGTTTTTATTGTCTCTTGCGTATTCTACGGCTTTTTTGGAAATTTCCACAGGGCTTACTTTATCACCCATTTCAAAAACCGGTATGTCATAGGTTTTTCCAACTACCTGAAGCTGTTTTATAGCCGCTGGCCTGTAAATATCGCAGGCAACAAGCAATGGTCTTTTGCCTGATTTTCTTAAAAGTCCCGCCAGTTTTCCACTAGTAGTGGTTTTTCCTGCACCCTGAAGACCAACCATCATGTAAACCGTTGGGCCGTGTGAGGCGAATGTGAGCTTACTTTGGGTGCTGCCCATAAGAGCTATAAGCTCCTCGTTTACTATTTTTATAACCTGCTGTCCTGGAGTAAGGCTTTCCATAACCTCGCTGCCAACAGCTCTTTCGGTAACCTTTTTAATAAATTCCTTAACTATTTTAAAATTAACGTCAGCCTCAAGAAGAGCTATTTTAACCTCACGCATAGCCGCTTTAACATCAGCTTCCGTAAGTTTTCCCTTTCCGCGCAGTTGTTTAAAAACTTCCTGAAGCTTATTGGAAAGATTTTCAAATGCCATAGGAAACCTCCTAATCTAAAATATCGTCAGCAATTTCCATAATCTTTTCTACCTTTTTAACAGAAAGCTCGTCAAGCCGGCATGTATCCTTTAATTCGGAAGCCAGTTTTTTAATAAGCCTTACAGATTGCTTTTGAGCCATAAATTTATCAACAAGGCAAAGCTTATTTTCATACTCAAGAAGTATGTGCTCTGTCCTTTTAAGCAAATCCCTAACAGCCTGACGGCTTATTTCAAGGCTTTCGCCTATTTCCGAAAGAGACATGTCGTTAAGATAATAGTACTCAAAAATCATTTTTTGTTTTTCTGTAAGCAGCTCTCCATAAAAATCATATAAAAGCGTGGCCTTTAAAATATCGTCCATATCAGCTACCTCTATAAAGCATTTAAATATTGTGTAAAGTAAAAATGCTTTACAGGTTGATATGATAACTTATTTTAACAGCTTTGTCAAGTATTTTCCCTTTACAAATCTAAAATTTTAAAATGAAACATAAAATTCAAAAGTTTTCTTTAAATACAATTTCCCTTCCTATTTTTTAAGTAAAAAATCATTTCCGCCGTAAAAACTCGTAAAACAGATTTTTATTTACTTAAAAAATATTGTTGCCGATAACTTTTAAAAATAAAATACTTAAACACAAAATTACGGCTATCCTCTAACAAAAGCCTAAAAAATATAACTTTTTAACACACAATAAAGTTTTATTTATCATTCTCAAAAAGAGCTTTTGAAAAGCTTTCTGCGTCGAATTTTTGAAGGTCGTCAATACCCTCTCCAACGCCTATAAACCTTACTGGTATCTTAAGCTCAGACTTTATTGCCACAACAATTCCGCCTTTAGCCGTTCCGTCAAGCTTTGTAAGCACTATTCCCGTTATATCAGCCGCCTCTTTAAAAAGCTTGGCCTGCTGAAGGGCATTTTGACCTGTTGTGGCGTCAAGCACAAGAAAAACCTCCTTGTGAGCATGAGGATATTCCCGTTCTATAACCTTTGATATTTTTTTCAGTTCCTCCATAAGATTTTTCTTATTATGAAGTCTTCCGGCTGTGTCGCAAATAAGTATGTCGGTTTTACGGCTTTTGGCCGCGTTAACTGCGTCAAAAACAACGGCGGCCGGGTCAGAGTTTTCCTCATGCTTTATAACGTCAACACCGCATCTTTCTCCCCATATGGCAAGCTGGTCTATGGCCGCCGCTCTAAACGTGTCGGCTGCCGCCAGCATAACTGTTTTTCCTTCCCTTTTATAAAGAGACGCTATTTTCCCTATGGTTGTCGTTTTTCCAACGCCGTTAACACCTATAACAAGAACAACAGAAGGAGTCTCAAGCTCAAATTCACTTTCACAGCCATCAAGCAATATGCCGCTTATTTCTTCCGAAAGCATTGTTTTAATATGAGACGGGTCTGTAACGCCCTCTTTTTTAACACGCTTTCTTAAATTATCGCATATGTCCATAGTTGTTTGAACGCCCAAGTCGGCCATTATAAGGGCTTCCTCAAGCTCCTCAAACAAATCCTCATCTATCTTTGTAAATGCTCCAAGAACGCTGTCAACGCTGCCAAGTATATTTTTTCTTGTCTTTCCAAGTCCTTCTTTCAAACGGGCAAAAAAGCCTTTTTTTACAGTTGCGTCATCTTTTTGTTCACTGTTCTCAATTTCTCGGCTCTCGCCCACGCTTTCAACTGTTTCTCCATTCTTTGTGTCTTCTTTACTTTCACTGCTATCTTCTGCACCACTCCCATTAAACAGAATGCTTTCAGTATCACCGTTTTCATTTAAATTAATGTTCTCAGTGTTCTCATCATAAAATACGTCCGCATTTTTATTAACAGCAATTTCTTCTCCGCTATCTAAACCGGCTTCACTATTCTCAGCCGCTTCATCGGCTAAATCATTATTTTCAATTAACTCATTATTCTCTAAACTTTCGCTAATCTCGGCTTCAACCGACTCGTTTACTGAATTATCACGCTCGTCGTCTTTTTTCTTTCCTTTAAATATATTATTGAAAAACCCCATCTCTCTCCCCGCTTTCTTTTATATCATCAAATTTAACCGATATAACCTTTGATATTCCTTTTTCTTGCATTGTAACACCGTAAAGCACGTCGGCCGCTTCCATAGTTCCCTTTCTGTGGCTTATAACAATAAACTGGGTATCTTTTGAGAAATTTCTTAAATAGTTGGCAAATCTTTTTACATTGGCGTCGTCAAGGGCTGCCTCTATCTCGTCAAGCACACAAAATGGCGACGGTTTCATTTTTAATATGGCAAAAAGTATGGCTATGGCCGTAAGAGCCCTTTCCCCTCCGGACAACAAAAGCATATTCTGCATTGTTTTTCCGGGCGGCTGGGCTATAATTTCTATACCGCTCTCAAGTATGTCAGAGGAATCCGAAAGCTTAAGATATGCTTTTCCGCCACCGAACATTTCTCTAAACACTTGATTAAAATTGCTTGATATAACATCAAACTGCTCTGAAAACTGTTTTTTCATAAGCTCTCCAAGGTCGTCTATAATTTGTATAAGATTTTCCTCAGCTTTTTTTATGTCGTCTCTTTGTTCTGATAGGAAATCATACCTTCCCTTAACTCTGGCAAATTCATCTATGGAGCCGGTGTTTACATTTCCAAGCAAGCGAATCTCATTTTTAATGCTTCCCGACAAATTCTCAAGCTCAGTGTATGATATGTTTTCGTCATAAAACTCTTTGGAACTCTCAAAAGTTATCTCATAATCTTCCCAAGCCTGCTTAAAAAGCTCCTCCTTTTGGCTATTCAAAGCCTCCAGCTTTGTATCATATTTAAAAACGGTGTTTTCCAGCTTCGCTATGGTTAAAGCAGTCTCATCACAAGACTTTGCTTTTTCGTCAAGCTCTTTTTTACATGTTTCTTTTTTATTGGTATTGCTTTCAAAACTTTCCTGAGTTTTTTTAATATTCTCCTCTATATCAAAAAGAATTTTTTTAGACTCTTCAAGCTCTTTTTCCTTTTCATCAATGCCTCGCAAATATTCCTCTTTAAGCGATAAGCTGTCAATTTTTTGGTTTTCACTTGCCGAAAGCTCACTCTCAAGGCGTTCTTTTTCCCTTTCGGCCTCATCTTTCTCATGTCCCGCCGACGTTATTTTTATTTTAATGTCCGAAATCTCGTTTAAAATAAAATCACTTTTATTTCGGCCTATATCAACATTTTTTTGATACTCCGTCATCTCGGTGTCGGATTTTTTAATGTCCTCCTCGGCCTCTGCGGCTTGTTTTTCTAATTTTTTCAGTTCAATTCCGGCATTTTCCATTTTTTCATTAAACAGCTTAAGTTCAGCCGAAGCATTAGACAACCTCAATTCAAATCCTGATACATCTTCAGAAGCCGTTTTAAGTTCTTCATTAAAAGATTTAAGTTCCAGTTCAAGTTTATGTATAAGAAGGGTTGTATCGGAAAGTTTTAAATTGTTTTCTTTTTGACTTTCTTTTATATCGTCTAAGTTATACTCAGCATTTTTAATTTCTTCCCTAAGAGCTTTGCCCTTTAAAATTAGTTCCTCAATTTCCCTGTTTCTTCCAAATATTCCGGAGCTTTTTTTAGAAATGCTTCCGCCGGTCATTGAACCTCCGGCATTTACCACATCGCCGTTAAGCGTGACAATTTTATATTTCCTGCCTGTTAAAGCCGATACTTTAAGGGCAAAATCAATATTTTCCGCTATTATTATCCTTCCAAGAAGATTTGATACTACATCGTAATATCTTTTGTCAAACTCAACCACATCAACCGCTATTCCAAGCACTCCGCTGTAATTTAATATTCTTTCCTTTTCAGCGTCGTCAATGTTTCTTCCCTTCATAACGCTTATTGGCATAAAAGTTGCTCTGCCTAAATTGTTAAGCCTTAGATACTCTATGGCAGATTTCGCCGAAAGCTCATCTTCGGTTACTATGTTTTGTATTGACTGTCCAAGAGATATTTCAACAGCCGTTTCATATTTTTCAGGCGATGATAAAATCTCTCCAATAGCACCGCAAATGCCGTTCAACCTTCCGCTTTTTCCGGCTTTAAGAACGCCTTTAACGCTTTTGTAGTAACCCTCAAAATCGTTTTTCATCTCGTTAAGTACTCTGTATTTTGATGTTACGACAGAAAGTTCCGAATTGTATTTTCTAAGCTTGTCCTCATAAGCCAAAAATTTTTGGGAAATTATATTTTTTTCTTCTTTAAGCTTTAAAACAATGTCATTTTTTGCTTTTATTTCGTCTTCAGTTTCGGAAATTTTCTTGTTTACAAGCATAAAATGCACTCTTGCCTGTTTAAGCTTTCCTTCAAGAACGCCGGTCATGCTTTCATTTTCTTTTACTCTGTCAGATGTTTGACTGATATTTGCCTTCAATCCTTCTATTTTGGTTTTAAGCTCCGATGAAACGCGCATTTTCTCAAATATGTCACTTTTAAACCAATTAAGCTTTTCCTCGCTTTTGCTTAAAATAGTTTTAAAGTCATTAAACTCGTTTTCTTTAGAACTTAAAGCTGATTTTAAATGGGCTATATTTACATCAAAAGCCATTATTTTTGATTTAATAATATTAATCTCCGCACTAATTCTCTCAGACTTCTCGGAATCTTGAAGTATATCATTTTCGGCTTCTTTAAGCCTATACTTAAGGTTTGCTCTTTGTTCCTCCAGCAAACGTATATCTCCGTTTTTACGTTCTTTCTCGGCGGAAAGCCTTGATATTTTCGATGTGTCAAACTCTATTGCCTCAACAAGCTCTTTTTCGGCTTCTTTAAGACTGTCTCTTTTGTCTTTAAGCCTATCATGCTGTTTTTTGTTCTCGGCTATATCATTCTTCAAAATTTCTGCTTCATGGGCAGTAGATTTTGCCTGTTCATCAATTTTTTTAGCCTTTATAAAAAAAAGGCTTATGTCGCATTTTCTAAGTCTTTCTTTTAAAACAAGATATTTTTGGGCGTTCTCACTTTGAATTTTAAGAGGCTCAAGGCCAGATTCTATTTCCGATATTATGTCGTTAATTCTTAAAAGATTTTCTCTTTCTCTCTCAAGTTTAGTTAAAGACTCAGCCCTTCTTGAACGGTATTTTGCTATTCCGGCGGCCTCCTCAAAAAGCCGTCTCCTGTCTTCGCTTTTGGCGTTCAATATCTCGTCAATTCTGCCTTGACCTATTATTGAATATCCTTCCCTGCCTATTCCTGTGTCCATAAAAAGCTCGTTTATGTCTTTAAGCCTGCAAGGAGTTCCATTTATCGTATATTTACTTTCACCTGAGCGGAACACCGTACGCTTAACTGTAATTTCCGAAAAATCAAGAGACATCATTTTATCCTCATTGTCAAGGGTTATTGATACCTCAGCAAAGCCTATAGGCTTTCTGCTGTCGGTTCCAGAAAAAATAACGTCCTCCAATTTATCACCGCGCAGGTTCCTTATTTTCTGCTCGCCCAAAACCCACCTTATGGCGTCGGATATATTACTTTTCCCGCTGCCGTTTGGTCCAACAACAGCGGTTATGCCGTCTTTAAACTCAAGACGTACTTTATCTGGAAACGACTTAAAGCCATGCAGGCAAAGTTCTTTTAAATACATAAAAGCACCTCAAAATCTATTTTGTCTGAATTTTTCCAAAAGCCTTTGAAAATATTCCGGAATTTCAGACCTAAATTCCATATATTCACCCTTCGTTGGGTGAATAAAACCAAGAAGTCCAGCGTGAAGAACCTGTCCCTTAAGGCCATAGGGCTGTTTTACACTTCCATAAATATCATCACCCAAAAGGGGATGTCCAATTGACGCCATGTGCACCCTTATTTGATGAGTCCTTCCGGTTTCAAGAACAGCCTCTATGTATGTGTATCTTCCAAAACGCTCAATAACGGAAAAATGAGTTACGGCTCTTTTTCCATCTCGCACTATGGCCATTTTTTTTCGGTCTTTAGGACTTCTCCCAATAGGTCCGTCTACTGTGCCGTTGTCATCTTTTATGTTTCCGCACACTATGGCCCTGTATCGCCTGTTTATAGTATGCTCTGCAAACTGAATGGCCAATGAGCGGTGAGCACTGTCGCTTTTAGCCGCCACAATAATCCCTGATGTGTTCATGTCAATGCGGTGCACTATACCCGGCCTCATGATGCCGTTTATTCCACTTAACTCTCCGCGACAATGATACATAAGCGCGTTAACAACAGTTCCGCTGTAATGACCGGCCGCCGGATGAACAACCATCATCTGAGGTTTATTTATAACTATAATATCTTTGTCTTCATATATTATATCTAAAGGTATATTTTCCTCTTTTATATCAATAGGCTCCGGTTCGGGAATTTCCAAATCTATAATGTCGTCCTTTTTAAGCTTATAATTGCTTTTCACCTGTTTTCCATTTACAGTAACATGTCCGTCGCCTATAAGCTTTTGAACTTGACTTCTTGAAAGCTCATCTCTAACCAAAGATATATAAACATCAATTCTTTTTCCGGTATCCTCCACTTCAGGGGCCGCTGTGAAATACTCCATATTTTAAAATCACACCTGTTTTTTAATCATTCTCATCATCTTTAATAACAAAAATAAAAGCGTAAGCCAACAAAATTGTGCCGAATACAACATATATGTCGGCCACATTAAACACCGGCCATTTTATAAAAACCGACTCAAAAAAGTCCACAACATATCCTCTGAAAAACCTGTCAAAGGCGTTTCCCCAGGCTCCCCCAAGTATCAATATGATAGACAGTTTAACTATGCCGTATTCCTTTTTATTCGGCATATACTTTTTTATATAAATAACTGCCGCTATTGTAACGGCTATGGTTATAACAATAAAAAACCATCTGGCTCCGGTTAAAACACCAAATGCCGCACCTCGGTTCTCCACAAAAGTAAAATTCATTATGCCGTCAATAAAACTAACGCTTCCAACCGGCTTAAGATATTTAAGAGCGGCCAACTTGCTTATCTGGTCAATAACTGCCAAAATGAACGCCCATAATAAAATAAAAACCATATTATCACCTTAAAATACTGTTCACAGCGCTTAGAATTTCATCTTTTGAAACATCTGTTGTGCTGAAAGGCTTTCCAAATCCATTAATAAGAACAAAGCCTATTTTGTTATTTTTAACTTTTTTGTCAAGAAACATCTGGGAATAAATCTCTTCCACAGAAACACCATTTATACTGAGCTTAAGGCCAAAAAATTCTAAAAGATTTTTCAAATCGTAACAGTCATTTTGTGTAACATAGCCTCTTTTAAGGCATATGTCCATAACAGCCGCCATTCCCAAAGCCACACATTCCCCATGAAGGAGCTTAAAATTCATTTTAGACTCTACGGCATGTCCTATTGTATGTCCAAAATTAAGTATCTCCCTAAGACCGCTTTCCCTTTCATCTTTAGATACAACGTCAGCCTTTATTTCACAGCACATTTTAATAACTTCTTTTAAACATTCCTTGTTAAGACTGCTTATTTTTTCCTTATTAGCGCTTATATAGTCAAAAAACTCCCTTGACGTTATAGGGCCGTATTTTATAACCTCGGCCATTCCGGCGGAAAATTCTCTCTTTGGGAGGGTATCTAATGTCTCAAGATTTATGTACACAAAATCCGGCTGATAAAAAGAACCTATCAAATTTTTGCTGTTTTTAAAATCAACTCCAACCTTTCCGCCAACAGAGCTGTCTACCTGTGAAAGAAGGCTGGTAGGTATCTGTATAAACTTAATGCCTCTTAAATATGTAGAAGCGGCAAATCCGGCCATGTCTCCGCACACGCCGCCTCCAAGGCCAGCAACCACAGTTTTTCTGTCAACATGATTATTCATAAAAAAATCATAAAAATCAGATATGGTATCAAGATTTTTGCTGTTTTCTCCAGCCTTAAAAGTATAAACGCAAATATCATTAAAGCAATCCTTAATGGACTCTATAAACTTATCGGCATAAATATCGCCAACGTTGCTGTCAGTAATTATGCAAAGTTTTCTGCCTTCAAGGCCCGTTTCCCTAACAGCGTCTTTAAGAGCACCGAAATTTTTTTCAAAATATATAGGATATTTTTTATCTTTAGTTTCAACATAAATTCTGTCCAAAAGTCCGCCTCCAAATTACACATATTTTAACACAGTTATGCTTATCCTGTCTTTTTTTGTTTTCCCGTTAACCGACAATATTTTAAACCTGCCAAACCCGCGAACTGAAATCATATCGCCCTCACCAACAGTTTTTGACGGCGATATTTCCGGAAGGAAATTTAAAAATGTTTTTTCTCCTTCTATAAGAAGCTGTATTTTACCTCTGGCTATATTAAAAGCTCCTCCGGCAACGGCGTCAATACGCAAAGACGCCACTGTAAAGCTTTTTTCCTCCGTTTTAAGCTTTGGCAATTCTATATCTGAAATGTCTACAACCTTTGCCTTAACACTGTTTCTGCCAACCTTCTCAATGTTAGAGGCTATATAGTCCGAAATTTCCTTCTTTACATAACAAAGGGCACTGCCGTCAAAAACAAGTATATCACCTGTTTTTGAACGGTCAATGCCAAGTCCAAGAATAGAGCCAAGATAATCCCTGTGGCTCATCTCAGTAGAAAATTTTTTGTTAAACGTAATTTCTATTGCCGCTAAAGGGAAATCCGCTTCAGATATTTCCATATAATCCCGAAAAAAGCACGCACAGCGTCTTTCACAGTTCTCATTTCCGCCAAAAAAGCGCAAATTAACACCCGAAAAAAATTTAAATTCTTCCAACACACATGCCGCCTCAGCAGGAGAACAAAAATCACTGAAAACAGCCATTTGCCGTCTTTCCGAATTTTTAATTAAATCCCTTATTTTTGCCGAAAAAGCCGAGTTACAAACTAAATTGCTATTTTTTCGCATAAAAATAACACCGGCCTATCTTTAAAACACAAACATGATAACCGCTTTTATAATACTGCTTATTATTTTCATTATAAAAAGGGCTATTACAGGCGAAAAATCAAGCATCATTCCCCCGCCTATGGGCGAGTTGTTTATCATGTTTCTTATTGGTCCAAGTATAGGTTCCGTAAGCTGATAAATAAGACCTCCGGCCCCTGTATTTCTGGCGTTAGGCAGCCATGACAGTATTATTCTTATAAGTATAAGAAAATACAATATCTCAAAAAATACATCAACTGCCTGAATCATTAAAGCTCGCATATATCTCTCCAGTCAAAAATGTTATTTACCCTGACTTACCCATGGAAGTATTATTCCCTTTGTTTTAAGTTCTTCCTTAAAATCTCCGGAAACATCCACATTTTCAGGAGCTATTATAAATATATTGTTGGCAACCCTTTGTATTGAGCCATTAAGAGAATAACACGTTCCGCTTAAAAAGTCCATTATTCTTTGGGCTATAGGGTATTCCACCTTTTCAAGATTAACAACAACAGGTTTTCTTTGTTTAACTTGGTCGCATATTTCCTGAGCATCGTCATAGCACTCTGGTTTTATTATGCAAACCTGCATTTGAACATTTGTGTGTATGCTTACCACTTGAGAGGTGTTTCTTCTTGACTGAGAGGAATATGTATTCCTTTGGGATTGAGAAGATGTTCTTGGTGATGAGTTATAGTTTGAAGAGCTTCTTTCAGGCCTTGCCGAATATTCATATTCATCTTCGTCTGAACCCGTGTACTCGTCATCATATTCATCATATTCTTCGTCGTCTATATATTCCCCGCCGAAAAAATCTTTAACCTTATCAAGTAATTTTGCCACTTCTTTTTCCCCCTATAGTATATTAAGAATTTTTATTCGGATAAAATCTCGCTCCAAAAATGCCGGTTCCAACTCTTACTATTGTAGCTCCTTCCTCAATAGCCACCTCGTAATCACCGGTCATTCCCATTGACAAAACATCCATACTAACATTATCAATTTTTTTACTATTAATGTCAACAAGTAATTGTTTCATTTGTCTGAAATATTTTCTGTTTTCTTCCGGATTTTCGACGGCAGGAGCCACAGTCATAAGTCCTTTTACAATTATATTGGGAAGAATACTTATATCTTTTATAAATTGCTCGCACTCGTCAGGTTTCACTCCAAATTTCGATTCTTCGTCAGCAATGTTAACCTCAACAAGCACATTTGCCGTAACGCCTTTCTGAACGGCTCTTTTGCTTATTTCCTCGGCAAGTTTAAAGCTCTCAACAGAGTGTATAAGTACTACTTTGTCAATTATATATTTTACTTTATTTGTTTGAAGATGTCCTATAAGATGCCATTTAACGCCGTTTCCCATAGGCTCATACTTATCCATTATTTCCTGAACCTTATTCTCTCCAAGCTCGGTCAGTCCGCAGGCGACAGCCTCTTTTATTCTCGGCACGTCAATGGTCTTGCTTACAGCAAGCAAAAGCACATCTTCTCTTTTTCTTCCGCTTCTTTGACACGCCGCCTCTATTTTAGCATTAACATTTTCAATATTTTCTTTTATAGATGCCATAATTTATATCTCCTTTCAGCTTAATGTTTGATTATTTTCAACGGTTTTAGCGTCTGAAACTATTTTATCATATATTTTAAGTCCATAACTGCTGTTGGGGTCAACAATCGAATAATCAGAGTTTTCTCCTATTATATCAACTATAGCATAATCAGCTATGGAGCTGTTGGCAACATAAACGCACTTATAAGTCTGAACCTCATTTATTGTATATTCTGAAGCTGTTTCTCCTGTGCCCTGAACTATCGTATCACCAAGTTTAAGAGTATTAAAGTCCTGAAGCACATATACAAACTCATCGTCACTTCTTAATATATCTATATTAACAGTTCTGCCTGATGACGAACCGTCTTTAAGTATAACCGTTTTTTCGCCAAGGTTGTCAATAACACAGCTTAAAGGTATTTTAAGGAATGTTTTCTCTATTATAGCGCTGTTTGGTATTTTAAGACCAGTAAGAGCTTCTTGGCGCACATTAAAAGTCATTGTCCTTATGGGCAAAAAGTCTATCATGTTCTCGTCAGAACGGAAAACAACATATGTTTCACTTTCTCCCATATCCATGCTTTCAATGGTCATGTCAGCGCTTATTTCCTCATCGTCGTTTGTTGTATATATGCTTACTGTATCTCCAACCTCCCACATGGCCGCCATTTCATTTGGAACGTATGAAACAATGTACCAAACATTGCTCCTAACTATTTTAAACAACGGGTCACCTTCGCTTACACTTACGCTTTTTGATATGTACTCCGGCTGAACATCCATGTTTATCTGTTCCTTTGTTATTAACATCATTGTGTCTGGAGTATTGATTTCCTCAAGATTGTCTATCATAAAAGAAAGTATTCCGCTTTCATTTGCTGTGTATGAAGACACACTTCCAGAAAGCTGAGTAGCATATTCATTTCTTTGCTCTGTAAGCTGAGCTGTTGAACTTGTTGTTTCGCTTATAAGTATCTCGTTTCTTGATGTAATTTGCTTTTGCACACTATTTTTGAGAGAGTACATATCTCCCACATTACCATTCGAGAATTTATACGCTGTATTATCAACAAAGTTTGATATACTGCTTTGTATCTTATCTATATCTTCTTTATATTTTGATATATCAATTCTTGTCGCTTGAGCGCTTAATATGTCCTTGTCTATTTTTTTAATCTCTTCTTCTATATTCTGGGAAACTCCTGTGTCTTTTACATAGCATACGGCAGCGTCTTTAGGAACCTTGTTATTTTCAGAGTAATTAAACTCCGGCTGACCGGCCATAGTGCTTTTAACAACATACTCGTCCCTTATTATAAGTCCGCTAAGTGTTTGAGGATTATCTATTGTTCCATAGTTAACTGTTTCCGTAGCCACCGACGGCTTATTAACAAAAACAAAAATATATCCAAGCAAATAGAATGAAAGCATAGCAAAAACCACAACCGTTATGGTTCTGTATTTAGCTCCCACTCTGCCTCTAACCGATATGTTTGAGTTTTTTCTATGTGATTTTTTTACCCTTTTAACTTTTCTTGTTTCAATATCCCTGCGGGCTCTTGAAGCTGACGCCGGCCTTTTGCCGCCTCTATATTTTTTAGTCAAATTACTTCCTCCGCAAAATGAAAATTCACATACTTTAAAAACTTAATTATACATTATAATACAAAAGAAATAAAAAATAAACCGGTTCACATAAAATGCCAAAATAAAATGTTATTAAAAAACCCTGACACGGAAGCCTGTCCGCAAATCAGGGCATATTATTTATCTGTTGTTATTGTCAATTCCTCTCAATTCCTGCCTGTTCTCATATATAATATCAAGGCTTCTTGAGAAAAAGTTGTCTATTTCAACGCTCTCATTCCTAAGTTCTTCCATCATTTTTTTAAGTCTGCTTTCGGCAAGAGCCAAAACCTCATCGGCATATTCAGTGGCTCCAATGCGCATTTCCTTAGCTGTTTTTTTAGCGTTATCAACTATCTGGGCCGAATGCTCATAAGCCTGTTTAGCTATTTCGTGCTCGTCAACAAGCTTAGCAACCTTATCCTGTGCCGAGTTAATAAGCTCCTCTGCTTCTTTTTGAGCGTCAAGAAGTATCTTGTTTCTTTCCTGAACTATAAACTTGCTTTGTTTTATATCATTAGGAAGCCTAAGTCTTATTTCGGCTATAATATCATAAAACTCATCTTTATCAATGGCAACTTTATTAGAAAATGGAACCGCTCTGCTTTGATCCAATATATCCTCTAATTCCTCCAGTAATTTTAAAACCGCGTCCATTTATAAAACCCCTCACTTTATAAATTTTTCTGCAATCTCTTGCTCTATCTCCCGCGGCACCATACCGCATATATCTCCGTTAAACATAGCAACCTCTTTAAGGGTGCTTGAGCTTAAATATAAATATTCTATGCTTGTTGGTATAAAAAGCGTTTCAAGCTCCGGCATAAGCCTTCTGTTTGTAAG
>CAJFUS010000072.1 GCA_904420235.1 Candidatus Neoanaerotignum tabaqchaliae | reverse complement strand
TAAATCAGCTCCTTACGGAGCTGATTTGTTGGTTACATACACTTTCTTGCGGCCTCAGCGCCTCTTTCCATGGCAACCTTATTGGCTGGTATAAGTTTGGCTTTGCTTGCGCCAAATACATGCTCAAAGGCTCCGCCCGGTTTAAATATACTGTCAACATCAACAATATGTAAAACCTCTATAATGGCTCCAAGCATTATTATGTTTACCATTCTTGGATTTCCAAGCTCGTTGGCTATATCGTTAACCGGAATATAGTAGGCTTTAACGCCCGGAATATCAACTTTATCCGGTATTATGCTGGAGTTTACAAAAACAACTCCGTCAGGCGCCGTTTTTGGCACAAATTTTTGGAAAGACGGAAGGTTCATAACAACGTTAACGCCGATGTTTGAGTCAACAACAGGGCTGGCGATAGGCTCGTCTGATACTATAACAGAACAGTTAGCGGTGCCTCCGCGCATTTCAGGGCCATATGAAGGAACCCACGAAACTTCTTTTCCCTCGTCCATGCCGGCGTATACAAGAAGCTTGCCAAGAGCCATAACGCCCTGTCCGCCAAATCCGGAACAGCTTATTCTAAAAGTTTTGCCCATATTATTTTCCCTCCTTAATGTCTTTATATACTCCAAGAGGATAGTATGGAATCATGCTGTCTTTAACAAATTCCATGGCCTTAACGGCGTTCATTCCCCAGTTTGTAGGACAGCTCGAAACTACCTCAACAAGAGAGAAGCCTAATTCCTCTTTCTGATATTGGAGGGCTTTTTTAATAGCCGCTTTCGCCCTTACAACATGGCCCGGAGAATCAACGGCTACTCTTTCAATGTAAGCCGGTCCGTCAAGAGATGAAAGAAGCTCGCTTACGCGAATAGGATTTCCGTTTACATGTATGTCACGTCCGCTTTGAGCCGTTGTGGCTTTCATTCCAGGAAGTGTTGTAGGGGCCATTTGTCCGCCCGTCATGCCGTATATACCGTTGTTGATGAAAATTGTAGTAAATTTCTCACCTCTTGCGGCGGCGTGTATAATCTCGGCCATACCAATTGAGGCAAGGTCGCCGTCGCCCTGATATGTAATAACAGTTTTATCTGGATGAACCCTTTTAACTCCTGTGGCACTTGCTGGGGCGCGTCCGTGAGCGCAGTGGATAGAATCATATACAAAATAGTTAGGAATGAAAACGGCACAGCCAACAGGCGCTAAAATAACGGTGTTTTCTGTTTCGCCCATTTCCTCAATACATTCGGCCAAAAGTCTGTGAACAATACCGTGTCCGCAGCCGGGGCAATAGTGAAGCTTTCTGTCCGTAAGACCCCTTGGTTTTGTAAACATTGTTGTAGGCATTATTCAGCACCTCCTATAATCTTCTCGGCAGCCTCGGCAACTTCCTCCGGCGAAGGAATCATACCGCCGCACCTTCCAAAGAATTTAACTTTGTTTTTGTCGTTGCAGGCGTAAGCTACGTCCTCAACCATCTGGCCCATATTCATCTCAACATCGATAAATACTTTAATTTTGTCGTTCTGGAACGGCTTTTGAGGGAATGGCCATAATGTCTGCGGCCTTATAAGGCCGATTTTAATTCCTTTTTCTCTAAGAGAATGAATGGCTGTTTTGCAAATTCTGGCTGATGAACCGTAAGCCACAAAGGCATACTCGGCGTCGTCCATCATATATTCCTCATACCTTACCTCGTTTTTCTCCATTACATCATACTTGTCGCGGAAGAATCTAAGGTTTTTCTGCTCGCAGGCAGGCGCGTCAATAACAATACCCTCTATAATATGAGGATTTCCTTTTCCATATCCAAGAGCCCATTCGCTTTTTGGAGGTATCTCTCTTTTCTTAACCGGAACGTCAAAATCAACAGGCTCCATCATCTGTCCTATAAGTCCGTCCTGTAAAACCATAACAGGGCTTCTGTAAAAATCGGCTATCTCAAAGGCTTCTTTAATAAAATCAACTGCCTCCTGAATTGATGAAGGCGCAAGCACTGGTATATGATAGTCGCCGTTGGCGCCGCCTCTTGTAGCCTGATTATAGTCCTGCTGGGACGGCTGAATTGTTCCAAGGGCTGGGCCTCCACGGGATACAGAGTTAATTACGCATGGAACCTCACCGAAAACACAATATCCAATTCCCTCTTGTTTAAGAGCGATACCGGGTGATGATGAAGATGTCATGCATCTTGCTCCGGCCGAGCCGGCTCCATAAAGCATGTTTATAGCCGCAACCTCAGATTCGGCCTGAACAAAAGTGCCGCCCGCAAGAGGAAGCTCTCTTGATAAATACTCTGGAACCTCATTTTGAGGAGTTATAGGGTAACCGGCGAAAAATTTACATCCGGCCTCAATAGCGGCGCGGCCTACAGCCTCGTTACCTTTCATAAGAACTTTAGCCATTATGTATTCACCTTCCTTTAGTCATTTTTAACGATTGTGATTACACAATCAGGACACATTCTTGCACAGCTGCAGCAGCCTATGCACGACTCTATGTCGGTCATCATAGCCGGTGTATATCCGGCGTCGTTTGTGAAATCGGTGTTTAAGGCGATAATTTTCTTTGGACAAGCATTTATGCACAGTCCGCAGGCCTTACATAACGCCTCGTTAAATGTTACGCTGAACTTTGCCATTTAAAAAAGCACCTCCCTGTAATTACTTACATCCATACTTCTCTCATGTAATATTTTAATGGTATTACGTCGCCCGAAAGCTTATTTATTACCTCAGGCGTAATATCTTTAACTACCTCCTCTACATAGGACGTATATTTTATAGGAACTCCCGTTTTGACGCTTACTTGGCGAAGTATGTCATCGCCGTAAATAATATCGCTCGCGGTAGTTTCTCTAACAAGATTGGTGTTGTTTATGAAGCCTGTAACCTTAAGTTTTGACGAGAACTCAAGCCTGTTTTTCTGCTCTATTATGCTTTCCACGTCTTTTGTGTCCGGTCTGAAAACGTTTACAACCATAAAAAAGTCAACTTCCGAAACATCTATGCTGTCAAAAAACCGTCCAAGCACAATAGTGCCAACATCGTTTCCGCCTAAATCCACAACATAATCATATTCTTTGTCCACAAATGGTATTCTCATTTCGGCGGGTATGGCCGGCAAATCAGCAGAGGCGCTTATTGAGGAATCAAAAATCTCTATTCCGTTTGAGATAATCTCGTTTCTTTTCTCCCGTGAACGGAAATATACATTAACTATGTCCATGTCCGAAATAGCCACTTTCTTTTTTGACACTTTTTTAAGGTTCATAACATAATTAAGGGCAAACTCGGTTTTTCCGCTGCCATAATGTCCCGAAATTATTCTTACGCGTTTATCATCTAAATACATATGTTCTCCTCCAGCAACAGGCCAATTATTTGTCACAACTATTATTATACAACAATTTTTTTTACTTTCAACAATGTTATTGTACTTTTTTAAACACAATTAATAATATACAAATTGAATATATTTGTATTTTTGCATAAATTAATCATTATCACATATAAGTTATGTATATATCCATCATTTTATCTGCCAATTATTATGTTTTTAATGTTAATTTTTTACTAAACATATTATATTTATATGTAATACTATGTATACAGTTCAAGTAAAATTTTGTGCATTATTTAACAAGCGCTTATAAAAATTCATATATCCAAAATATTTTGAATATTATAAAAATTTAAATAAAAATTTATTTATTAAACACCTTAATATTAGATGTTTAAGCAAATTTCATACGCGCTGAAATTATATTTTCGCGCTAAATTGCTGTAACAGTTTTATTTTAATCATTTTTTAAACAAAAAAGCCCTCCCCTTTTGCAGAGAAAGCAAGTAATTTTATCGAAATTAACCAACTATAAAATTGTCGATAAGACGGGTTTTGCCTATAAAAACAGCTGTGGCTACAAGGGTTTTGCCGCTTATATCTCCATTAACCGGCTTTATCTCCGGAAACGCAACAACGTCTACATAATCTATCTTAGCCAGCGGCTCGGTGTTTATAACATCGGCTATGGCCTTTTTAACAGCTTCAGCGTCCTTTTGGCCGCTTGAAATAAGGCTTTCTCCGGCGCAAAGAGCTCTGTGCAGAACTGGCGCAGCCTTTCTCTCCTCAGGATTTAAATAAACGTTTCGAGAGCTTTTGGCAAGGCCGTCGCTTTCCCTTACTATGGGGCAAACAACAAGCTCCACATCCATATTTAAGTCTTTTATAAGCTTATGTATAATTGCAGCCTGCTGGGCATCCTTTTGGCCAAAATATGCCCTGTCGGGTTTAACTATGTTAAATAGTTTCGCAACAACGGTGCACACGCCTCTAAAATGTATGGGCCTGCTTTTTCCGCAAAGCTCCTTCGATATATCTCCAACGTCTATATATGTTGAAAAGCCATCAAGATACATCTCATCTGCCGCAGGATTAAAAACCGCATGAGCTCCGGCTCTTTGGCAAATACTGCTGTCCCTTTCAATATTCCTTGGATAAACTGAAAAATCCTCGTTTTTTCCAAACTGTATAGGATTTACAAAAATGCTCACAACAACCCTGTCATTTTCAGCGGCGGCTCTTTTTATAAGGCTTTCATGGCCCTCGTGCAAAAAGCCCATTGTTGGTACAAGGCCAACTGTAAGACCTTGTTTTTTCCACTGGTCAACGATTTTACGCATATCGCTTATATTATTTAAAATCATCATAAATAACACCTGCCAAATATTTTCAGTTAGTTTTTAACTAAAATTATTATAAGCAATATTGGCATTTTTTTCAATACAATATTAAGTAAAACCCTACACTCGCCACTTTGTTCATAATGTGTGGCCATTTCAACACCTATAAGTTCCAACGGCCTTCTCAACGCCTATAAAAACTGCGGCTCATTCTTCGCCTCTGTTTTTATAAATTAATTCCCCTGCCTAAATCACCTGTAATTGACGGCACATTTTTCACACTATTCGCG
>CAJFUS010000071.1 GCA_904420235.1 Candidatus Neoanaerotignum tabaqchaliae | reverse complement strand
GATGTATCTCCCTTGTGCCAAAGCTCGTTGCGGCTTCTTGAAAAATAATAGCATGTGCCCTCGCTTACAGTTCTCTCAACGGCCTCTTTATTGGCGTATGCCAGCATAAGTACCTGATTGTTTTTATAGTCCTGGGCTATAACGGGTATAAGCCCGTTTTTATCATATTTTAAATTGTCGGCAAAACTCATTTTAAACTCTCCTTAAAGCCTTACAGGAACATTCCTGTTTTTAAGATATTTTTTAAGGTCAACTATTTCCATTTCCCTGAAGTGGAAAAGACTTGCCGCTAAAGCCGCGTCGGCCCCGCCTTCCGTAAGAGCGTCGTAAAAATGCTTCATTTTTCCGGCCCCTCCAGAGGCTATAACCGGAATTTTCACACTTGAGGAAACGGCCCTTGTAAGCTCTATGTCATAGCCGTTTTTAACCCCGTCGCAGTCCATGCTTGTAAGAAGTATTTCCCCCGCGCCTCTTTCCTGCGCCTCTTTAGCCCACAAAACGGCATCCTTTCCGGTGTTGACCCTTCCTCCGTTTAAATATACGTCAAACCCACCGTCAGGTCTTTTTTTGGCGTCTATGGCAACAACAACGCATTGTGTGCCGAATCTTTGGGCGGCCTCGTTTATAAGCTGAGGATTTTTCACGGCCGCCGAGTTAACCGAAATTTTGTCGGCTCCGGCCGAAAGTATTTTTCTGAAATCCTCTATGCTCCTTATGCCGCCGCCAACGGTGAGGGGAATAAAAACTTTTTCCGCCGTTCTTCTAACAACGTCAAGCATAATATTCCTGTCGTCCGATGACGCTGTTATATCAAGAAACACAAGCTCGTCCGCCATCGACTTATTATAAAACTCAGCTGCCTCAACAGGGTCGCCGGCGTCACGAAGGTTAACAAAATTAACACCTTTAACAACCCTTCCGTTGTTAACGTCAAGGCATGGTATAATTCTTTTTGTATGCAATTAAAGCGCCCCCTGTTTATTTCTCAAATTTTTCAATAACTTCCGCAAGATTAAGGGTGCTGTTGTAAAGGGCCTTGCCTATAATAGCACCTTCGGCGCCTATGGCGCTCACTTTCTCTAAATCCGCCATAGAAGAAATTCCTCCGGAAGCTATTATATTAAGCCCTGTGCTTTCTATAAGTTCTTTTGTGCTTTCTATGTTCGGCCCCTGCATCATTCCGTCCTTTGATATATCCGTATATATAACAGTTTTAACACCAATATTCTTCATTTTAAGGCACAAATCAACGGCTTTAACGTCAGTTATCTTTTCCCAGCCGTCAACGGCCACATATCCATTGGAAGCGTCAACGCCTACGGCTATTTTATCACCGTAAAGCTTAACGGCTTCAGCAACAAGTTCAGGATTATTTATAGCCGCCGTACCTATTATAACTCTTGAAACTCCGGCGTCCATTCTTTCTTTTATATTTTCAATATTTCTTATGCCGCCGCCTGTTTGAACGGGAATTTTGACACTTTTGGCTATATTCTTTATTGCCGATAAATTTTCGCCGTTTCCCGTTCTGGCGCCGTCCAAATCAACAACATGTATGTATGACGCTCCGCAGGAGGCCCAAATTTCAGCCCTTTCAACAGGATTGCTTCCGTAACTTGTAACGTCGTCAAATTTTCCCTGTTTAAGCCTTACGCACTGGCCGCCCTTAAGGTCTATGGCCGGATAAATTCTCATATATTAAAGCCTCCCAAAATTGTTAAGTATTTTTAAACCTGTATCCCCGCTTTTTTCCGGATGAAACTGCAAGGCAAAAATATTGTCCTTCTGAGCCGCCACCTGTATTTCCTCACCGTAAAAGCACGTGGCGCTTACAACAGGCGCATCGGTTTTTAGCCTGTATGAATGAACAAAATACACATATGGCTCGTCGCCTATTCCTTCAAAAAGCGGACTTCTAACCTTTATGTTAAGGCTGTTCCAGCCTATCTGCGGTATAATCTGGTCTTTCGGCAAAAGCACAATTTCTCCCGGCATAAGGCCAAGGCCCTTATATTCTCCGTTTTCATAGCTTTTGTCAAACATCATCTGCATTCCAAGGCAAATTCCCAAAAAAGGCTTTTTGTCCTCATCAATTTTATATATTGCCTTGTCAATTTCCCGCTCTTTAAGAGTTGCCATGGCGTCCCTGAAAGCGCCGACTCCCGGAAGGACAACCTTATCGCTTTGGGCTATTTTTTCCGGATTATCCGTAATCTCGGCATCATATCCCAAAAACTCAAAGGCCTTTTGAACACTGCGCAGATTGCCCATGCCGTAATCAATAATAGAAATCATATTTTATACCTCCAACATGCCCTTTGTGGAAAGCACGCCTTCTATTCTTTCATCGTATGAAACAGCCATGTCAAGGGCTTTGGCAAAACACTTAAATATACCCTCGGCTATGTGGTGACTGTTTTTGCCCTCCAGCATTTTTATGTGCATGTCTATGCCTGAATTAAGGCAAACCGCCTTAAAAAACTCCTCAACCATTTCCATGTCCATATCGCCGCATTTTTCCGTTGGAAAAACAGCGTCAAAGTTAAGATACGGCCTTCCCGATATATCAAGAGAACATAAAATCAGCGCCTCGTCCATGGGCAGTATAAAAAAACCGTACCTTTTAATTCCCTTTCTGTCTCCAAGAGCCTGCGAAAGGCATTTGCCGAACACAATTCCCACGTCCTCTATTGTGTGGTGGCAGTCAACCTCTATATCTCCCTTAGCCTCTACATCAATGTCAAAAAACCCATGTTTTGATATATGGGTAAGCATATGGTCAAAAAAACCTATGCCCGTTGATATGTTGTTTATTCCTGTGCCGTCAAGGTCTATGGACATATTTATTTTTGTCTCAAATGTATCCCTTCTTATTTCGGCGGTTCTCAATTAAAGGCCCTCCTTTCTTACCCTTACGGCGTTGGCGTGGGCCGTAAGTCCCTCGGCATTGGCAAAGCCTATAATATCGTCGCTTAAGTCCATAAGTGCGTCGCGGCTGAAAGATATAATGCTGGATTTTTTAATGAAATCGTCAACCGAAAGGGGCGAGAAAAATCTTGCCGTTCCGCCTGTCGGCAACACATGGTTAGGCCCCGCCATATAGTCCCCAAGAGGCTCCGGCGAATAACTTCCCAAAAATACGGCTCCGGCGTTTTTAATAAAAGGCAGAAGCTCAAATGGCGATGAAACGCATATTTCCATGTGTTCCGGCGCTATTTTGTTTGATATGCCGCAGGCTTCCATTATATCCTTTGTAATTATAATCGCCCCGTAATTTTCTATGGATTTATTTATAATATCTTTTCTCTCAAGAACGGCTGTCTGCTTTTCAACCTCTTTTTGAACGCTGTACGCCAATTTCTCATCGGGCGTTATAAGTATGGCCGACGCCAGTTCGTCATGTTCCGCCTGAGAAAGAAGGTCTGCCGCCACGTAAACCGGATTGGCCGTGCCGTCGGCCACAATAAGTATCTCGCTTGGCCCCGCCACGGAATCAATGTTAACATGGCCGTAAACGGATTTTTTGGCTATGGCCACAAATATGTTTCCCGGTCCGCATATTTTGTCAACTTTGGGTATGCTTTCCGTTCCGTATGCCAATGCCGCTATGGCCTGAGCGCCGCCAACCTTGAATATTTTGTTTACTCCCGCCTCCATGGCCGCCACTATTGTTGTTGGATAAACCCTTCCGTCCTTTTGAGCCGGAGTTGTCATATATATGTTTTTAACGCCTGCCACATGGGCCGGCATAACGTTCATAAGCACCGACGAGGGATAAGCCGCTTTTCCGCCGGGCACATAAACGCCCACGTTCTCAAGAGGACGCACCATTTGTCCCATTATTTCGCCGTTTTCAGAGGTTTCAAACCAACTATTTCTTTTTTGTTTTTGGTGAAAGTCCTTTATTCTTTGAGCCGATTTTTTTATTATCTCCAAAAGCTCTGGCTTAACTTGAGAATAGGCATATTTTATTTCCTCGTCACTTACGACAATACTGTTTTTATCAATATCCACTGCGTCAAACTTTTTGGTATACTCAAACACCGCCTTATCGCCGTTTTTTCTTATATCGGTAAGTATTCCGTCCACAATTTCCTGAACGTTGCCATAATCAAGCTGGGAGCGGGATAATATCCTTTCAATAGTCTTTTCCCCGCCATTTTTATAATCAATAATTGGTATCATTAATACCACTCCTTAAAATATAGCGTATCCTGTCCATTACATCAATAATTCTTTGGTGCTCCATTTTCATGCTTACTCTGTTAACAATTACCCTTGCCGAAAGAGGACATATCTCCTCAAAAACAACAAGTCCGTTTTCTCTTAAGGTAGCTCCGCTTTCAACAATATCAACTATGCAGTCGCTAAGGCCAACAATAGGCGCCAACTCTATTGAACCGTTAAGCTTTATAATTTCAACAGTCTTATGCTTTTTATGATAAAAATATTCACGGGCTATATTGGGATATTTTGTGGCTACCCTTAAAGAGTGCAGTTTTCCAAGTCTGTCCCTCATCTCCGGAAGACCCGCAACACACATACGGCATTTTCCAAGTCCTAAATCAAGCATTTCATAAACATTTCTGTTTTCCTCAAGTATAGTGTCCTTTCCAACAACGCCTATATCGGCGGCACCATATTCAACGTAAGTTGGAACATCGCTTGTTTTGGCCAAAAATATTTTTATTTTAAGCTCCTCGTTAACAAATATAAGCTTTCTTGATTTTTCACGCATTTCTTCGCAAGGCATTCCTATTCTCTCTAAAAGGCCCATTGTTTGGTCGGCAAGCCTTCCCTTGGCAAGGGCGAATGTAAGGTATCTCATTTTTCACCCTCCTTTTTTGGCATAACAAGGTCATCTATTGTTATATCGGCGGCCACTATGCCGACATTTTTCTCATTTCTGACATAAAGTATGTTAATGGCATCCTTAAAAAATATAAGCGACTCCATTCCCTTATTAACCATATATTCTATGTTTTCGTCTATGTCGCTTCCGCACATGCTGTTTTCTATTTTAACTCCGGCCTCTCGGTATATATCGGCAATTTTAAGAGCGGAAGCCATTCCATAAGGAGTATATCCTATCATAGCTTTTGCCTTTGACGACACAAATTCTTTTCCACTTCTTTCAAGTGCGTTCATAACCTCGTCCACTTTAATTCCAAAGCCAACTGCCGGCAGCTCCTTTCCAAACTGCTTAACAAGGTTGTCATATCTTCCGCCGTCAATTATGGAGTATCCCGTTCCGTATGTATATCCCCTGAATATTATGCCTGTATAATAGTTAAGTTTATTAACCATTCCCATGTCAAAGGATACATATTCGTTTACTCCGTGCATTATAAGTATGTTGTAAAGTATTTCCATGCTGTTAAGGGCTCTTTGGGCCTCAAGGCTTGTAACAAGATTTTTTGTGTACTCAATTATCTCGGGCCCTCCCACAAGGCGCGGAAGTTCTATAAAAAGCCTTTTTATATTATTTGGCATCTCTTTTGACATAACAAAATATTCGGCCTCGGCGTAATTTCTGTTAGCTATAAGTTCTTTAAGGCTGTTTTTGTCCTTTTCCGAAAGCCTTGTTTCGTTAAGAACGGCGTTAAAAAATCCTACCTCGCCTATATGTACTTTAAATTCCTTAATCCCGCAGGCAAGTATGCTTTTTATTGATATGGCTATAACCTCTGCGTCAGACTCTGTCCCCTTGTGGCCCATAAGCTCAATTCCAGCGTTTGAGAACTCGCATTTTTTGCCCTGATAGCTTTTTGAATCTCTGAAGGCGCTGCCGAAATAACAAAGCCTTAAGGGCATTTTTTCGCCTTCAAAGGCCGTTGCCGCCATTCTGGCTATGGGCGGCGTCATATCGCTTCTGAGGGCCAAGGTCGAGCCGTCTTTGTCGAAAAATCTAAACATCTCTTTCGGGCTTATGGAACCCATTTTCTCGTCGGAAAAAACCTCTATATATTCAAACATGGGGCTTTCAACCTCACGGTAGCCGTAGCTTTCAAAAACGTCGGCGGTGCTTTTTATTATTTTTCTTTTAACCTCCATATCATCAGGAAGAAAATCCCCAACGCCTATGGGGGTGTGAAGTTTAAAATCCAGCATATATTAATCCCCCTAACTTTATCGCTCTACCATAATAAAGTAAAGTATACACAATGCTTTTTTGTTTGTCAATATTTTTATTTTAAACCAAAATGCTTTTAAAAAATATCCATCTTTTTTATGATATAATATTATAATAAATTTCAGATTTTTTTAACAGGGGGAATTTAATATGTTCAACAAAATAGATATGGAAAAGTATGAGAGAAAAGAGCATTATGAATATTACAAAAAAATAATAAAAACAAAACTTAATATGTCCTATAATTTTGATATAACATCCTTAATTAAGACTGTTAACGAAAACAACCTTAGATTTTATCCCGTATTTATATACATAATAATGAGAGCCGTAAACGATGTTAAAGAAATGCGTATGGCAATAGACAGTGAAGGAAACCTTGGATATTACAGTTTTTGCAGCCCTTCATACACCATATTTCACAACGATGATAAAACTTTTTCAGATATATGGACAGAGTATAACGAGGATTTTAAAACATTCTATCAAGAAGCCGTAAACGATATGGAAAAATATAAAAACATAAAAGGCGTAAAAGCCAAGGCCGGAAGGCCGGACAATTTTACGCCTCTTTCATGTGTTCCATGGATAAGTTTTTCATCTTGCTCGTATAATTCCTTTGAGGAATCCCATATGCTTTTTCCCGTAATAGTCTTTGGAAAATATTTCTCTGAAGGTGAAAAAACCTATATACCATTTACCGTATACATAAGCCATTGCGTAGCCGACGGATACCATATAAGTCTTTTTATAAACAAAATACAGGAAATATGCCAAAATTTTAGTGACTATGCTAAAATTTAATTTCCGGCGGCAAATCCGCTGAATGCACTTTGACTTAAATTAAAATTAGTTATTCCGCCTAACCACATATCATTGCGGCCATTTAAGTACAAATCAGAAGCTTGTCTTGCGTTTTTTATGCATTCGGCCAGAGTGTTTATAAGCTCCTTGTTTGTTGGTCTTTTGCTGAAATCATATCCCAAAACCGCGGAATATCTGTTTTTAGATAAATTCCAAGACACAAAAATAGCGTGACGTATATCCCTTTCAACGCATTTTGACTGAGTATCATACTGCTTTGCTATTTCGGGATACAAAATTTTTGTAACGCCCGATATAAGCTGCGGATTTTCAAGGACCATCAGCACCGCCGACTTAATGTAGTAATAGCCCTTAAGAGCGGGGCTTACCCCAAGAGAATTTAAAATGTCAGAAATCTCACAGGAATATTTTGCCCCGCATTTAATCTTTTCTTCATTCCGCGAACATAAACTTAAAACAGTTTTTCTTAGATTTTCTGTGTCAAAGGCATTATTAACACAGAAGTCTGCCCCCATTGATATAGCCACATTTTCCATACAGTCGCTTTTTACCGTATTAACGGCTATAATTTTAGTTTCCGAATATTTAAACTTTCTTAACTCATCCAATACCCAAAGGCCGCCCTTTTCGGGTATAAGCATATCAATAATAAGAACGTCCGGCCGCAGCTTAAAAATACTTGAGAGAGTTTCTATGCCGTTTGAAGTTGTGTCGGATACAATAATTTCGCCTGTTTTGGAAAGACAGTTGGCTATGCTGTACCTCGCTTTATCATCGCCATAAGCTACAATGGCGCGTATTTGTTTTGGCGTATGCCCAAATTGAAATTTATTCATAACAATCCCTCCAAAGTTTATTACTGAAAAAAATGATATAATATTTTGGAGAAATAATCACTAATATTGCACGAAATGCTCGATTTTTTGAATAAAATGTATATTTTATTATTTTGTCGGCACTTTTATTCTATATTTTTTGACTGAGCAAGCATGTTGTCAATGAATATTCCATATCCTTTTTGCGGATTATTTACAAAAACATGGGTAAGAGCGCCCACAAGCTTCCCATCCTGCAAAATGGGGCTTCCGCTGAAGCCTTGTATAATTCCTCCCGCCATGTTAAGCAGCTTTTCGTCAGTAATTCTAACCGTCATTGAGCGGTCAGAGGATGTGTCAAGTCTATTTATACTTTCAATTTCTATTTCATAATCCTCTGTCTTTCCCGAAATATCACTCCTAACATAGGCTTTTCCAGTATGGACATCCTTTGAAAGAGCTATTTCAACAGGCTGAACATCAGCTGACGGGCAAATTGACATATCGGTTATGCGCCCGTATATTCCGGCATTTGCGTTTGACAGTATTTCACCAAAAACATGACTTTTGTCAAGAGTTCCGCTTACCTCTCCCGGAACTCCCTTTTGACCTTTAACAACGCCGGTAACCTTTGATGATGTTATTATTCCTTCCGACGCGTTCATTAGTGTGCTTGTGTCAACATCATATATTCCGTGTCCCAAAGCGCCGAAAGTGTTGTTTTCTGGGTCTATAAAAGTAAGCGTTCCCAGGCCTTGAGTATCGTCCCTTATCCAGCAGCCTATTTTATATCCGCCGTTATTTTCCGACATAACCGGTTTAACCTTCTCATTCTGTTCCTTACCGTCCCTTAAAACCGTAAATGTCATAACGGCGCCTTCAGAATTGGCTACAGCATTTTCAAACTGCTCCTTTGAGCTTATTTTGTTTCCATTAATTGCCGTAACTGTGTCCCCGCTTTTAAGTATTCCGTCACTGGGCGATATTTCCTGCCCATCTTCATTTTTCACTTTGCCTGTGCCTATAACAAGAACGCCATCTGTGTTTACAACAATGCCCGATATATTGCCGCATGGTATAAGCATTTTGTCTGGTACAACATTAAGGCTTACAGTTTTAACAGGTATTCCAAAAACCGTATACTTCGCCTCGTATGTTCCGGCCTGCTCCGGCAACACGTCTGTTCCGCTTACTACGTCAATTTTTATATTGTCTCTTAACGGTTCAACTGAGTTTTCTATTACAGCCACATCACCGCCCTGTGGTCCTATATGATAGGCGCTGTCCTCAAAAATGCTTATATACTCCGGAAGAGCCATGTTTGTGGTTGTATAAAGTAAAATTGACGTTAAGGCAAAATAAAATAAAAAGGAATTTTTTATTTTTCTTCCTTTAAACATTTTTTATCACTTCCATTTTCAAAATTATTTCAAGTTTAAATTAACCTGTGTTTCATTCGGTTATACAGACAATATTTAATCTTTAAGCACAGCCTTTATTTTTAACAGACTGTTTAATATTGCCTTGTTTTTTGATATATGTTATTTGAAAGTTCAAAAAAATGTTAAAAATAAAAAGCGGAAAAATCCGCTTTTTAGCCCTTAAAAACATATCCAATTATTTACAATAAGATTTAAGTATATTTACCATATTAAAAAATTTATATTCATATATTTTAACATTGTTGAAACGCATTGAATAAAAAATCCTTCATTTACTGAATTTATATTTTAAAAGCTTTAAAATACTTTTAAAACTTCTAAAAATATCGTTTTTTCATAAAAAATAATTAAACTCACTCGCCCTTTTCTATAATACCGCCTAAAAGACAATAATCCCCGTCATAGGCAGCTATGGCTTGCCCCGGAGTTACCGCCCTTTGAGGCTCGTCGAAAACAAACTTGGCCATTCCATTCTCACAAGGATATATTGTGCATTCAGCCCTTTTATGGGCGTATCTTATTTTGGCCTTAGCTCTTATTGGTTCTTGTATTTTATCCAGCGCCATAAAATTTATATTTCCGGCATAAACAGTATTTTTAAAAAGGCTTTCATTGCTTCCAAGCACAACCTCGTTTTTTTCAGCGTCAAT
>CAJFUS010000070.1 GCA_904420235.1 Candidatus Neoanaerotignum tabaqchaliae | reverse complement strand
TGCTGGGCTGCCGAATATGGAAATAAGCTTAACCTTACATATGACGAGATAGATGACATTATAAAACAAGGCAAGGAAATGGGAATATATATGTATATATATACAGGCGGAGAGCCTCTTGTAAGAAAAGATGACATTATAAAGCTTTGTGAAAAACATAATGACTGCATATTCCTCTGCTTCACAAACTCAACTCTTATAGACGAAAAGTTTGCTGACGATATGCTTAGGGTTAAAAACTTTGTTCCTGCTATATCTCTTGAAGGCTTTGAAGAAGCGACTGATGGAAGAAGAGGCGACGGAGTATATAACAAAGTTATTAAGGCCATAGAGCTTTTGCGCAGAAAGAAACTTCTTTTTGGAATATCGGCCTGCTATACAAGCGCCAATTTTGATTCAATAACATCAGAAGAATTTTATGATAAGCTTATAGATTTAGGCGCATATTTTGTTTGGTTTTTCCATTATATGCCGGTTGGCAATGACGCCGCTGTTGACCTTCTTCCAACACCTGAACAAAGGCAGGAGACATACCGCCGCATACGTAAATACAGAGCCGAAAAACCGCTTTTTGCCATGGACTTCCAAAATGACGCGCAGTTTGTTGGCGGCTGTATAGCAGGCGGACGCCGCTACCTTCATATAAACGCCAACGGCGATATAGACCCTTGCGTATTTATTCACTACTCAGACTCTAACATAAGAAGCAAAACTCTTCTTGAGGCATTGCGCTCACCTATGCTTATGGCATATCATGATGGACAGCCATTTAATGAAAATATGCTCCGTCCATGCCCTATGCTTGAAAATCCTGAAAAATTAAGGGAAATGGTAACAAAATCAGGCGCTGTTTCAACGGATTTGGAATCACCTGAAAGTGTTGAGCATCTTTGCTCGAAATGCGATAAATATGCCGAAAACTGGAAGCCTGTGGCGGATAAAATTTGGGCTGAGGAAAAAAAGGGAAAAGAGGCAAGAAAAGCTGAAAAAGAAAAAGCGCTTGTTTGATGCAATTAATATAATAGCCCCCTGCTTAAAAGATAAGCAGGGGGATGACTTTTTACAGATTATTTTTTGATTTTTCTTTCAGCTTTAAAAGTGCTGCTTCTTCAGCGCCGCCAAGAACATTGTATATGTTAAGAACTGTTTTTAAAAGGTCATATTTCATTCCAGAATCAAGCCAGTCGAGCAGTATGCCAACAATAAGACATTTATAGTAGTATATTATGCTTTCTCTGTCATCTTCCGGAAGACTCATTATAATAGACGATGTTTCGGCATATTTTTTAACCGTATAAGCTGTCATATCGCTTAGGCCTTTAAAGAAAATATCTTTTTGAACGGAGTTATATATATGTATAATAGCTTTTTGATGTTTTTGAAGGCCTGAAATAAGATGACTAACGCAGTCAACTGCCGATTCAGGATTGAATGTTGAGTTTATTACATCATCGGTATATTCTTTTAATGTGTGCTCCAAAAGTTGGGGTATATCGCTGAAATGATAATAAAACGTATTGCGGTTTACACCGCAAAGCTCAACAATGTTTTTAACTGTTATTTTATTAAAGGGCTTTTCGTCAAGAAGCTGCCAGAAAGCTTCAACTATGGCGTTTTTCGTCCTGTCCATTATGTCACACTTTCATCATATTTTAATAAAATTATAATTTTTTAATATTATACCATAACTTAAATATTTTGGTAAACATAAAATTAGATTTATTTAAAATATGAAACTATTTGGCAAAAAATGAAATTAAGAGTAAACGTTTTGTGAATGTTTAATTACATTAATTTTTAAAGCAAATTATACTTAAATAATATAATAGGCGGGATATATCCCGCCGTATTTTTTATGATGTCAATCCATTTCAAAGGCGCCTGTATAAAGGCCATAATAAACACCCTTTTGAGCTATAAGCTGCTCATGGTTGCCTCGCTCTATAATTCGTCCGTGGTCAAGAACCATTATAACGTCTGAATTGCGTACCGTCGAAAGACGGTGAGCTATAACAAATACTGTCCTTCCCTGCATAAGGGCGTCCATTCCTTTTTGAACTATTGTTTCAGTTCTTGTGTCTATGCTTGATGTAGCCTCGTCAAGTATCATAACTGGAGGATTGGCTACGGCGGCGCGGGCTATTGTTATAAGCTGTTTTTGACCTTGTGACAGTTCAGAACCGCTGCCTGATATTATTGTGTTATAGCCTTCAGGAAGCATTTTTATAAATCCATCGGCGTTTGTAAGGCGGGCGGCGGCGTAAACGTCCTCGTCAGTCGCATCAAGCCTGCCATACCGTATATTCTCAAGCACCGTTCCCGTAAAAAGGTTTGTTTCCTGAAGAACTATTCCCAATGACTTTCTAAGGTCGCTTTTTTTAATGTTGTTTATACTTATGCCGTCATAAAGTATTTTGCCGTCGGCTATATCATAAAATCTGTTTATAAGGTTTGTTATAGTTGTTTTTCCTGCGCCTGTGGAGCCTACAAAAGCCACTTTTTGTCCTGGCTTGGCGAAAAGATTTATATCATGAAGAACTATTTTGTTTTCTTCATATCCAAAATCAACATTATCGAACTTTACATCGCCTTTAACCTGAACATATTTAAATTCACCGTTTTCTTCAGGGCATTTCCAAGCCCATGTTCCGGTATAGTTTTTGGAAGGAATTATGTTTCCGCTTTCATCAATATTGGCGTTAACAAGGGTTACATGGCCGCTGTCGGTTTCAACATCTTGGTCCAAAAGATTAAATATCCTGTCGGCTCCCGCGAGGGCCATAATAATATAGTTAATCTGCTGTGACATTTGGCTTATGGGCATTGTAAAGCTTCGGCTAAGCTGCAAAAAGGCCGCTATGGTTCCCAAAGTAAGGCCGCCTATGCCGTTTATGGCAAGGGTTCCGCCAACTATTGCTATAAGCACATACTGAAGGTTTCCTATGTTGCTCATTATGGGCATAAGTATGTTGGCATATTTGTTTGCTTTGGCAGAGGCACCACAAAGATTCTCGTTAAGAACATCAAATTGTTCCTTAGCTTTTTCCTCATGGCAGAACACTTTTATAACTTTTTGGCCGTTTATCATTTCCTCTATGTAGCCGTTGAGCTTTCCAAGGGTAATTTGCTGTTTTATAAAATAACTGCCGCTTTTGGAGCCTATAAACTTTACTGTGTATAGCATAACAACAAGCATAACAAGAACGAATATGGTAAGATAAACACTGCTGTACAGCATAGCAAAGAACACTGATACTACTGTTATAAGAGATGAGAATGACTGAGGAATTGCCATTGAAATCATCTGACGCAGAGTGTCGGTATCGTTTGTATAACAGCTCATCACGTCGCCGTAGTTATGCGTGTCAAAATATTTTATAGGCAAAGACTGCATATGAGTGAACATGTCGTCCCTGATTTTTTTAAGTATTCCCTGAGCTATATAAACCATTATTCTTGAATATGTGAATGTGGCTATTATTCCAAGAACATATATACAAGCCATTGTAAGTATGGCGTTTATAAGGCTTGAGTAGGACGATATTTGCCCTGTAAGCATAGGCGTGATATAGTCGTCAATAAGCGTTTCTATAAACATAGAACCGCATACGCCGGCAACGGCGCTTATTACTATACATATAAGTACAATAATGAATCTTAATTTATATATTGAAAAGTAACTTAAAAGGCGTTTAATTGTTTTAATGTCGTGTTTTGACATTTTTTTTGTGGCGCCTCTCATCTGTCTCATTCCCGGCATTACTCCTCACCGCCTTTCATCTGAGAGTTATAAAGCTCTCTGTAAATGTCGTTGTTTTTAAGCAGCTCATCATGAGTTCCAAAGGCGTTTATTTTTCCGTTGTCAAGTATAAGTATCCTGTCGGAGTCCTGAACAGAGGAAATCCTTTGAGCTATTATTATTTTTGTGGTATCCGGTATTTCTTCGGCAAAAGCCTTTCTTATGAGGGCGTCGGTTTTGGTGTCAACTGCGCTGGTGGAGTCGTCAAGTATAAGTATTTTAGGCTTTTTAAGAAGAGCCCTTGCTATGCACAGCCTTTGCTTTTGCCCTCCGGACACGTTGCTTCCGCCTTGCTCTATATATGTGTCGTATTTGTCTGGAAACTCCATTATAAATCCGTCTGCCTGAGCCTGCTTGCATACCTTAACTATTTCCTCATCGGTGGCCTTTTCGTTGCCCCAGCGAAGGTTATCTTTTATGGTTCCAGAAAAAAGCTCGTTTTTCTGCAAAACCATGGACACAGCCTCTCTAAGGGTTTCAATGTCATATTTTCTTACGTCTATGCCGCCAACCTTAACACAGCCTTCCGTTGCGTCAAAAAGGCGAGGTATAAGCTGAACAAGGCTTGATTTTGAGCTTCCTGTGCCGCCTATTATTCCTATTGTTTCGCCCGACTTTATGTCTAAGTTTATATTGTCCAAAACAGGGGCTCCTGTATGACCCTCATGAGAATAGGCAAATGACACGTTTTCAAATTTTATGCTTCCGTCGGGAACATTGTATATAGGGTTTTCGCAGTTGGCAAGGTCACTTTTCTCGTCAAGTATTTCGCATACCCTTTCAACAGATGCCTTTGACATTGTAATCATTACAAAAACCATTGAAAGCATCATAAGGCTCATAAGAATTTGAGCGGCGTATGAGAACATGCTCATAAGAGCGCCTGTCGTCATGCTTCCGCCGAATATAAGCTTTGAGCCGAACCACGCTATAAGCAGCATACATCCGTACATGGCAAACTGCATAAGAGGCATGTTGAGCTGAAGAAGTTTTTCAGCCATTGTTGAGCTTTTATAAATATCATTTGATACGTCTTTAAATTTATTTTCCTCAAAGTCCTCGCGAACAAAGGATTTTACTACTCTCATGCCTCTAAGGTTTTCTTGAACGACAAGGTTAAGCTTGTCGTAAAATTTGAACATTTTCTCGAATATAGGGTGCGCCCTTGTCATTATGAAATAAAGTCCTATTCCAAGTATAGGCATAGCCCCGAGAAATATAAGAGAAAGTCTTACATTAACGCCAAATGCCATTACAAGGGCTAAAATAAGCATAACAGGACAGCGCACAGCTATACGCACAACCATTTGATAGGCGTTTTGTATGTTGGTTACATCTGTTGTAAGTCGTGTAACTATACTTGATGTGGAGAATTTATCTATGTTTGAGAATGAGAATTTCTGCACATTATAAAACATATCCTTTCTTATATTGGCGGCAAAGCCTGTTGACGCTATGGCGGCGTATGTTCCGGATAAAGCTCCGCAAACAAGAGAAATAACACAGGCTATTATAAGTATAAGGCCTATGCGTTTTATTGCAGCCATGTCTCCGGCCTCTATGCCCGTGTCTATAAGTACGGCCATTATGGCTGGAATAAGCACCTCCATTACTACCTCAAGAGTAACGAATATGGGGGCCAGTATTGACGCTTTTTTGTATTGCCTTATACATAGTGAAAGTCTTTTAAGCATTTTTAAGCCTCCTTAAATGATTTTTCGAACAGCGTGACAAATTAATGTTATGAATTATTTTAATATTGCAGTTAAGTCACGTGTCCAATATATTGTGTTTCATTTTGTCAATAACAGAAAAAAATGCGTTAAGCTCGTCATTGGATATTCCGTTTGTAAGCTTAGCCTCAAACTGGATTATTTTATCATTTATAGCTTTTTGCAGTTCCTCTGCTATGGGGGTTATACATATTTTTTTGAGCCGAGCGTCATAATCAACGGGAACCCTGTATATAAGCCCGTTTTTTTCCATAAGCGAAAGGGCGGCAGATGCGGTTGACCGGCGCATCATAAATTTGGATTCTATATCTTTTTGAAATATGTCCCTGTCTTTATTTTCAATAATATACTCTATTATCCAGCTTTGTATCATTGTAAGGTTGTCAGATACGCCGTTTTTAAATCTTTCTCTGTTCATAAGATTAAAAAGCTCACGCATTCTGTGGCCTACAAAACGTTCTTTATCCATTTGGCATCACACTCCTTTCGATTGACAAAAGTGAACATAATAATGTTAGTTAACTAACATTATTGAATATTATAGCAATAATTTTTATATTGTCAACAGTATTTTTAAACGCTGTTTTCTTAATCCTAATATAATAATGTATTCACAAAATGTTTACAAATTATAAATATGAGATTAACAATTTTAGGGCATAATATGACTTGTAAGAGATGAGAGAGCTCTTACAACCCCCAATAAGAAATAAACCCCTAAAAAGCAATTCATAATACCATCCTTCCCCAAGGAAAGAAAAGTCCCTGTCACCCCACAGGGACTTTTCACGTTTACATAAAAAATAAGGCCGATTTGAGCGTCGACCTTTAAGTTTATTTGCTTTTTCAGTTTAGTCTTTTTTAAGAAGAACTTTATATGTTTTATCAATAAGTATAGCGCCTATGGGAGCTGTTAATATTATAGCCGTAACAGCAACAGTAAGTACTGTTTTTCCGCAGCTAAGGCCCATTGAAAGGGGCACAGAACCTATGGCCGCCTGTACGGTTGCCTTTGGAATGTAGGATAGGGAAGTAAACAGCCTTTCTTTTCGATTGAGGCTGGTTTTTATAAGGCATGTCTGCACTCCAAGCATTCTGAATATAAGGGACAGAATTATTACTAAAATAACGGCCATGCCTGAGGCCACAGCATACTTTATATCAACAACTGAACCAAGAAGTACAAAAAGCAGAATTTCGGCTCCAACCCAAAGCTCCGAGAATTTTGAGGACATATCCTTCGCGTCATTTGGGTTAAGACGGTATATTATAGCTCCGCAGGCCATAACAGAAAGCAGAGAGGCAAAAGGTATTATGTTTTCAAGATAAGTTTCGGCCGATGTGAGAAAAAGAGAGAGGCCTAAATATATTATTACCTTAGAACTTGCGCCAACGGAAACAGCACTGAAAAGGCGGCAAAGTATAATTCCGAAAACAACTCCTATGGCAATTCCCAAAAATATGGAAATTGGTATTTTAATAAAGCTTAAGGCTGAAATATTACCTCCCTGTGAAAGCGATACAAAAGCGGTGAACATTACTATAACAAAAACGTCATCGGCAGAGGCACCAGCCATAATCATTTGCGGTATTCCCCTTTTAGAGCCGTACTTGCCGTCTATAAGCTTTATCATTCTTGGAACAACAACGGCTGGCGAAACAGCGGCTATTACGGCGCCAACTATGGCAGAGTCTATGTATGACAGGTTAAGGACAAAATGAGAAATTATTGTGCAGGCGGCCATTTCAAAGGCGGCGGGAACAAAACACATCATAATGGCGGGACGTCCCACTTTTTTCAGCTGCTCTAAGTCAAGGGAAAGACCGGCGCGTGAAAGTATTATAATAAGGGCTATTTTTCTTAAATCTGCCGATATATTAAGCATTGTTTCGCTTAAAATATTAAGGGAATAGGGTCCTACTATTATTCCGGCAATTATCATGCCTATAAGAGGCGGCAAACGCAGGTTTTTAAATATCCAACCCATAAACATACCAAAAAGAAATATTATTGACAAACTTGCAAGCATTGTTTTCCTCCTTAAATTATAATATGCTCTTAAATTAATAAATTAGATGCGGCAGACAGTGCTTTTGACTTATAAAGGCCACAAAACAAAGGTTTTGTTTTTATTAATAAGCTGAAAAATACGATTAGTTACTTTATCATTTTCAAAAGCGGCCTGAATTTTAAAAATAAAAAAAGCCGACAACCCCTGTGTTATACACAGAAGCCATCAGCCTTAAATGGCGGTTTTGGAAAAATCCACGGGAGAGCCTCATTCCCAATTTATTATCTTAAAAATAAAACGGTACCCCATGTGAACAGGCACACAAAATACCGCTTTTATAGTCAAAAAAGACAGATGCGCCTTCAGGGACTCGAACCCTGGACCTTATGATTAAGAGTCATCTGCTCTACCAACTGAGCTAAAGGCGCATAGACGTTTCTCTTTAACGCAAGGAATATATTATCACACAGTATTTTTTTTGTCAACAAATTTCTTAAAAAAAATTTAACATTATTTACAAAATATATCAATATAAAAACATAATGCTATTGTAGCACAAATTTAATTTTATATTCACTTATTTTTTACAAATTAATTGTATTATATTAGTGTATAATTAAAATAAAAAACAATAACAGGTGTGGGGTTTATGAAAAAAATTTTTACATACATATTAGCTTTAGCCCTATTTTCAGTATGGACGGTTCCGGCTTTTGCCGAAAATGTTAACAGCGAAGAAAGAGTTATAATAGATGATTTATCTTTATATGAAAGTAATGAAGCCGTAGTTTCTTATTCAGACGGAACTGTTGAAAAAATAGAATATAGCTCTAAGGAACAGCTTAAAAGTGGAATATCGGCCCTGCGAGAAAATCCAACAGTGAGCATTGTTCAGCCTAATTATACATATCAAAATACCGCGGCCGTTAATGACGAACTTTTTTATAAACAATGGGCTCTTTACAACGACGGCAGTTTTGTATCTCGAAATGAGAGCGTCATACCCATTATAAATACGCCGTTTCTTGCCGTTTCAAACGATAATTTATATACAAAGGCCGTAAGCGGAGTTGACATTAACGCTGAGGAAGCTTGGAAAATATATAACGGCGGAAGAAGGGCCGTTATAGCCATAATAGACACTGGAATTGACTACAGCCATGAGGATTTGGGAAACGCCATGTGGATTAACTCGGAAGAAATTGCCGGAAACGGTATTGACGACGATGGCAACGGATATGTTGACGATATGTATGGCTGGAATTTTTATAATAATAACAATCAGGTTTTTATAAGCTCCAATGAGGATTCTCACGGCACTCATTGTGCCGGAACCATATTGGCCACTAAAGACAACGGTGTTGGAATAGCCGGAATAGCCTCGGGAACAAACGTAAAAATAATGTCTCTAAAAGCTTTAGGCGGCGAAAATGGTGTTGGCAGCACATACTCAATAATAAAGGCCATAGAGTATGCTGAAGATAATGGAGCCGTTATATGCAATTTAAGCCTTGGCACAACGGCCAACGACCCATCCCTTTATAAGGCCATAGCCAAAAGCGGAATGCTGTTTGTTATAGCTGCCGGAAATGGGGACGGATATAATATGGTGGGCAGAAACGTTGACATAAGCCCTATATACCCGGGAGCATACAATCTGGAGAATATTATAACAGTAGCCAATATAAAATCCGACGGAACATTGGATTCCAGTTCAAATTATGGAGTATCTGCCGTTGATATAGCCGCTCCAGGGAATTACATATTAAGCACCACGCCCGGCTCATACGGATATATGACGGGAACGTCAATGGCAGCTCCAATGGTTTCGGCCGTATGCGCTATGGTATATTCATATTATGAAGATATAACACTTAAAGACGTTAAGGATATAGTTCTTGGCTCGGCTAAAAAAATGGATACCCTTAACGGTTTGGTATCGACAGGAGGAATGCTTAACGCAGGAGAAGCTTTAAGCTATGACGTATC
>CAJFUS010000069.1 GCA_904420235.1 Candidatus Neoanaerotignum tabaqchaliae | reverse complement strand
TAATTCATCCCTTCAGGCCTATGGAGGCGACACGGCAGTAGGAGCCATGACCATACTGTCAAGTATTATGCAGTTTGCTATGCTTCCCGTAACTGGTTTAACCCAAGGCTGCCAGCCTGTAACAAGTTTTAATTTTGGCGCCGGAAACATACAGCGCGTCCGCCAGTCTTTCAGAATACTTATTATATCCTGTTTTTGCCTTACGGCGGCTGTGTGGGCCTGCGCCATGTTTATACCAAACACCTTAATATCCTTCTTCACGTCCGACGCTGAATTTATGGAGGTTACAAAATGGGCCCTAAGAATATATATGGGCGCCACACTATTTTTTGGAATGCAGATAGCCTGCCAGCAAACATTTATAGCTCTTGGACAGGCCAAAATTTCCGTATTCTTGGCAGTGCTTAGAAAAATAATACTTCTCATACCACTTATATTCATACTTCCGCATATAATAAGCGTTAACTTGGCGGCCAATTTCATACCAGATGATATATTCGCCCTGTTTGATTTTCCTAATAAAGTGTTTGCCGTTTATTTGGCTGAACCAATAGCCGACGCCATAGCCGTTATATGCACAGTAACAATGTTTAAGCTTAACTTTAACAAAATACTTACAAGAGGCGCTAAGTAAAAAATTAAAACTTTTAAAATTCCAAATCCGCGGCAGGGTCTTTGCCGCGGTTATTTTTGTACGAAGAAAACCACGCGACTATCGCGTGGTTTTCTTGATACAATAAAAAGTACGGATATTTAATCCGTACTTTTTACTTACTGTTTATTAATTTAACTCTCAGCATTAGCGTCAGCTATTTCAACGGTAATTGTAACAGCTTCATTTCCTCTTACAACATTCAAATTAGCTTTGTCGCCTATATTAAGCTGTGAGATTTCTTCTGTAAGGTCGTCCATATTCATAACAGTTTTGTCATTTATGGCGGTTATTATATCTCCTGCCTCAAGTCCTGCTGTTTCCGCAGGTGTTCCTTCTGTTACCTGAACAACAAGCACACCTACAGGAAGCTTATAAAGGTTGGCAACATCTCCAGTTACATTTGTTCCCATAATTCCAATATAAGGCTTAGGCTGTGTTCCCTCAACAAGTATTTCTTGGGCTATTTCCATAACTGTGTTGCTTGGTATAGCATATCCCATAGCCTCGGCTACCGTTGTACTTGTTTTTGCAGTATTTATACCAATAACCTCGCCGTCATAATCAACAAGGGCGCCACCACTGTTGCCGTTGTTTATTGGAGCGCTTGTTTGTATAACATTAAGAGTTGTTCCCTCAACATCAAGGGTCTTGTTAAGTACGCTTATCATTCCTCCGGTAACGCTTTTTCCTTCACCAAGAGCATTTCCTATAGCTATAACACTTTGTCCAACATTAAGCTTGTCGGAATCTCCAAACTTAGCTACTTTATAATCAACATTAGCCGCTTCAAGGTCGCTTTTAAGCGATTTTATAACAGCCAAATCATTTGCCGACGCAGTTCCTACAACCTCGGCTGGTATACTCTCAACTCCTGTTACGGATATGGTTATATTAGTAGCCTCATCAATAACATGATTATTAGTTACTACATATACATACTGGTCGTCCTCGCTAAAAATAACGCCAGAGCCGGCTCCTGTTCCCTGATAAGGTATGTTCATGCCAAAATAGTTTGTTGTTCCTGATATGTTTGTGTTTATGTTAACTATTGCGGGATATACATCATTTATAACGGCCACGGCAGCGTCAGAATCATTTGATGAAATAAAATGAGCAGAACCATTTGATGTATTTGCGCCTCCGCTTGTTTCTGACGAAGCCGCAACACTGTTTCCACTTGACGTTTCACCTTGATAATTGCCGATAAATGTATTAGCCGCCGAAAATCCAGCTCCTATCCCTGTTCCTCCAAAAAGGCTTACTACTGCGCAAAGAGCAACAACCTTTTTGAAGCTGCCTTTTTTCTTTTTAACTGTTTCTTTATAGTAGCTTTCTTTTTCGTCTAACTGACTGTTTAAAGTCATGCCTTCGTTTTTTTCGTCTTTATCCCCGATGTTATCGCTATTATTTCCATTATATTCATCGTAGAAGTGGTTCTGGATTTTTTCTTCATTAACATCATCTCTTTCTATATTATCACAGTCATTTCTCGGTGTGTTTTCATTATTATTCATTTCATTTGTTCTTTCGTCATCAAACATAATTATTACCTCCATATGTTTCATGTTTTATTTATTTTATGAGTTAAAGTATATTCCTAAAATTTGAATTTATTATGAACTCTCTGTTAAAAATGATTAAATTTTAGCAATT
>CAJFUS010000068.1 GCA_904420235.1 Candidatus Neoanaerotignum tabaqchaliae | reverse complement strand
TTAAGTTCTCTTATTAAAAATTTGTTGTTAACCAATGGTTTACTTCAGCAAGTTGCTATTTAAAAAACAAACTCTTTGATAACAAAATACTCAATAACACCTGCAAAAAAGCCACATACGTCCTTAAATAGTCGTATGTGGCTAAATTGTGTTTAATCAAAACTGTCAGCCTTGTTTTTCGGCCTTTCTTTTGTTTATAACTTCTTGCTGAACCTCTGGAGGAGCCTCCTCATATCTCTCAAAGTGATATGTGTATTCTCCCCTGCTCTGAGTCATAGACCGAAGGTCGGTGCAGTATTTAAACATTTCAACTTCTGGAACTTCGGCGCTTATACGCATATTCTTTCCTTCAGGGTCCATTTTAAGTATGCGGCCCCTTCTTTTATTTATGTCGCCCATTATATCGCCCATATATTTTTCAGGCGCCAAAACTTCGGCATGAACTACAGGCTCAAGTATTGTTGGGCGAGCCCTTGTAAGTCCGTCCTTAAATGCCATTGATGTAGCCATTTTAAAAGCCATCTCACTTGAGTCAACAGGGTGATATGAGCCGTCAAGAAGAGTTGCTTTAAGTCCAACAACAGGGTATCCAGCCAAAACTCCGTTTAAAACACATTCCTGAATTCCCTTCTCAACAGCCGGAAAATACTGCTTAGGAACAGAACCGCCAAATATTTTTTCCTCAAACTCATATGATTTTGTAAGGTCGCCAAGTGGTTCAAAAGACATAAGCACATCGCCAAACTGACCATGTCCACCTGATTGCTTTTTGTATTTTCCTCTTACTTCTACTTTAGATTTTATTGTTTCCCTAAAAGGAATAATTGGCTCTGAAAGCTCGGCATCTATTTTATATTTATTTTTCAGCTTACTTAAAAGAATTTCCAAATGCTGCTCTCCAACACCGTAAACAAGGGTCTGTTTTGTTTCTTTATTAACTTCAACCTTTATTGAAGGGTCTTCTTCTCTAAGCTTTGTAAGAGCGGCTGATATTTTATCCTCGTCACCCTTTCCCTTTGGCTTTATACACATTGCGTGAACAGCGGCAGGGAACTGGCAGCCTTGAAGTTTAACAGGATTTGACTTAACCGTTAACGTATCGTTTGTTGAGGTATTTGAAAGCTTAGAGAGTGCGCCTATATCTCCTGCCTGTATCTCGTTAACCTCAATAAGCTCTTTTCCTCTGCTTATATAAACATGCGCTATTTTTTCCTCTGTATCTTTCTGAACATTATAAATGGTCATATCTTTTTTAAGAGTTCCGCTGAACACCTTAAATAAGTTAAGTCTTCCAACGTACGGGTCGGATATGGTTTTAAACACAATAGCCGCCAACGGTTCTGAAGGGTCGCACTTTCTTTCAACAATATCACCGGTTTTAACGTCCTCACATTCAACTGTCGGTTTGCACTTGTTTGAGGCAGGCACATATTTAACTATTGAAGTCATAAGAACCTTAATTCCATATCCAAGGGTCACAGCACCGCAAAGCACAGGAGCAACAGTTCCGGCTAAAATTCCGGCATGAAGTCCGCGGTATATTTCTTCCTCTGTAAGCTCCTCATCGTTAAAATACTTTTCAAGAAGCTCATCATCAGACTCTGCCGCCGCCTCTATAAGCATATTTCTTAAACTTTCAACCTCGCCGGACATAATCTCTGGAACATCGGCATCAACAAGAATTTTTCCGTCTTTGCTGTCCTGAATAACTCTTGCGTACCTCTCAATGCAGTTTATAAAGCCTATAAACTTTCCGTCCTCATCTCTTAAAGGTATTTGAAACGGAGCTATTGCTTTTCCAAATTTCTTTCTCATCTGGCCAAGAGCTCTGTTAAAATCAGCGTTGTCATCGTCCATTTGGTTAACAAACATCATTCTTGGAAGACCTATTTCCTCGCAGTAGTCCCAAGCTTTTTCCGTTCCAACCTCCGGTCCCGATTTTCCCGAAACAACTATAAGTGCCGCGTCGGCCGCAAGGAGCGATGATTTAACCTCACTGGCAAAATCAAAATATCCCGGAGTGTCTATAAAATTAATTTTGGTGTCCATCCACTCAACCGGAATAACAGAAGTTTGAATTGAAACACCTCTTTTAATCTCCTCTGGGTCATAGTCGCTGGTTGTATTGCCGTCGCTTACTTTTCCCTGACGTTTAATTGCGCCGGAGTAAAAAAGTGCAGACTCTGTTACAGAAGTCTTTCCGCAGCCACTATGACCGAGAATCACAATGTTTCTAACTTCACCCGTAGCATATGTTCTCATAAATATCAGCTCCTTGCGTATAATATATAATTTTTTCAGTTAAGTTAAAGAAAGTTTAAGCACTGACACATAAACCCCTATGGATATTTAATTCAATATATGTAATAAATATCCTTCTTTTCGCACAAAATTTATAATTTTTCTGTAATTTTACACAAAAATGTTATAACAGCAATATATAATTTTTTTGTGTTTTTAAACGCAAAAAATCCCGCCTCTTTTAAATTAAAAGGCGGGATTTAAATTATACCCTTGGCATAAAGCCAACTTTTTTATAAACTTTAGAAAGCGTTCTGTCAGCCAACTTAGAGGCTCTTTCAGTATTATTTTTTATTACGGACTCAATATAATCCTTGTTATTTTTAAGTTCGGCAAATCTTTTTTGAACCGGCTCAAGATTGGCTATAACAGCCTCGGCCACTGACTTTTTAAAGTCTCCATAACCCTTGCCTTGGAATTCTTTTTCTGCCTGTTCTATTGTATATCCAGTTACGGCACAGTATATGTTAAGAAGGTTGCTTACGCCGGGCTTCTCCTCAACAGAGTATCTAACCTCATTGTCGGAGTCGGTAACGGCCTTTTTAAATTTACTCATTATAACATCCGGCGGGTCCATAATGGCTATGGTGTTATTTCTGTTCTCATCGGATTTCGACATTTTCTTAGACGGGTTCTGAAGGGCCATAACCCTTGCACCCACCTTGCCTATATAAGCTTCAGGAATCTTAAACACGTCGCCATATATTTTGTTAAAACGCTCGGCCAAATCTCTGGCAAGCTCAAGATGCTGCCTTTGGTCCTCGCCAACAGGCACAAGGTCCGTTTGATAAAGAAGTATATCGGCGGCCATAAGCACAGGATACATAAAAAGTCCCGAATTTATATTGTCGCTGTATTTTTGGCTCTTTTCTTTAAACTGCGTCATTCTTTGAAGCTCGCCCATATACGTGAAACAGCTTAAAACCCAAGAAAGCTCTGCGTGCTGAGGCACATGAGACTGATAGTACATTATGTTAAGCTCAGGGTCAAGTCCAACGGCTATATACTGCATTAAAAGTTCCCTTTCGGCCTTTCTGAATTTTTCCGGGTCCTGACGCACAGTAATTGTGTGAAGGTCGGCTATGCAGTAAAGGCAGTTATATTGGTGCTGGAGCTTCGTCCAGTTATTAAGAGCGCCTAAATAATTGCCAAGTGTAACAAATCCAGATGGCTGAATTCCGCTGAAAATAATTTTTTTATCGTCCGGCATTTTAAATCTCTCCCTAAATTAAATATTGCAAAAAATTAGAATATTTTATATAGTATACATTGAAGCTTGTTTTTTTTCAATATCAAAGGTTATAAAAACAGCTAAATTTTACCACTGAAAGGAATGTTTTTAAATGAGTTTTATACATGTTCAAGCAATACCGTCGCCAAAGGAATTTATGGCAAGCATACCAATGAGCGACGACCTTAAGGCCGTTAAAGCCGAAAGGGACGCCCAGCTTAAGAACATATTCGAGGGCAAAGATGACAGATTTGTTGTTATTGTCGGCCCCTGCTCCGCCAGCGATGAAGAGGCCGTTGTTGACTACACTTACCGCTTGGCTAAAATAAATGACAAAGTTAAAGAAAAACTTTTTATTATACCAAGAATATACACTAACAAGCCAAGAACAACCGGCGAGGGATATAAGGGTATGCTTCACCAGCCTGACCCAACAAAAGGCCCAAACATACTTGCCGGCATAGCTGCCTTAAGAAAAATGCACATACGTTCAATAGCGGAAACACATCTTACGGCTGCCGACGAAATGCTCTATCCCGAAAACTATCCATTCCTTCATGACCTTTTAACATATATAGCCATAGGCGCCCGTTCCGTCGAAAATCAACAGCACCGCCTTGTGTCAAGCGGCATAGATTTCCCAGTTGGAATGAAAAACCCAACAAGCGGCGACCTTTCTGTTATGCTTAACGCCATATACGCCGCACAAAGCAGCCACACTTTCCTTTACAGAGATGAGGAAGTTTCAACACATGGCAATCCTCTTGCCCACGCTATCATTAGAGGATATGTAACAAAGCATGGCGA
>CAJFUS010000067.1 GCA_904420235.1 Candidatus Neoanaerotignum tabaqchaliae | reverse complement strand
TAGGCCCTTTCATTAAAACCGTCTATAAGGGCAAATTTTTCTATCTCTTTGCTGCCGGTTGTAAACAGTATGTTCCCCTTGGTTAAATTAAGATACTCCGCCGCCTCGGAGCAGGAACCGAAAAAAACAACTCCCTTTTGTTCTCCCAAGCCGCTTTCCCTTAAAAGCCTTATATATCTTACGCCGGCCTCATGGCAAGCCTCTTTTATGTTTATTGTGGCCTCCTTGGCAAAGGGATGAGTAGCGTCTATAACCAAATAAAAACCGCCCTCCGAAACAAGGCTTTTTATCTCTTCCTTGTTAAGAGCCTTAGATACGGCCTCTATGCCCTCTCCCTTAAAAACAAGGCTTTTGCCATATTCCGTAACCGTATAAACGGCAGCATTGGCGCCGCACAAGCCAAGATATTCCGAAACTTCTCTGCCTTCCGTTGTTCCGGCAAAAACAAGTATTTTTTCCATATGGCATTTTCCTTTTTTATAAAATATACCCTCTTGGAGTAACCATAAATCCCTCTTTAACCGTTGTGGCGGAGTTTCCTATAAACACCGTTGTGAACATGTCCGCCTGATAGTCGCAAAGCTCTTTAAGAGTAAGTATTTTTTTCTCTTCGCCATCTCGGCCTATGTTCCTAACAACACCGCACACGGTTTTCGGCCCTCTATGCTCCATTATAATTTGGCAGGCTTCTTTTAAATATCCGCTCCGTTTTTTGCTTGAGGGATTATATATGCATATAACAAAATCTCCTTGAGCTGCGCACCTAATTCTTTTTTGTATAAGCTCATAGGGTGTAAGCAAATCGCTTAAGCTTATAACGGCAAAATCCACCGTAAGGGGCGAGCCAAGAAGAGCCCCTCCGCTTAAGGCCGCCGTAACCCCAGGTATTATAGTAAGCTCAACATTCTTAAAAAGATGCTTAAGCTCAATAACAAGTCCGGCCATGCCGTAAACACCGGCATCTCCGCTGCAAATTATGGCGGTATTCTCGGTTTCGGCATATTTATAGGCCAAAAGGCACCTGTCTTTTTCCTTTGTCATAGGCGTTGAAACATACTTTTTGTTGGGCAAAAATTTTTTTATTATGTCTGTGTAAACAGTGTACCCAACTATAACTTCGCACTTTTTTAAAGCCGCAAGGGCCTCGGCGGTTATTTTTGATATATCCCCTGGGCCTGTGCCCACAACATAAAGTTTAGCCAAAATCAACACTCCAATCGTCACAATAGGCGGCTACGGCAACATTTTTAAACACAGTTTTGCCTATAATTTTTTCGCCCTTTGGGCATAAAAGGGCTGCGGCCCTCTCGCACACGTTATCGACGCCTGTTATGCGCGAAACAAAATCCGAATGGGAGAAATCACCCTCGGCGTCTTTAAGCTCCCGCGAAGGAAAATATTTTATATCAACCCCAATGCTTGCGCAAAAATCGCTTAAACCCTTTTCGTCTTTTTTAATATCAATCGTCCCCACATTATTTACGGCTTCTTTAAATATGCCGCCTTTATTCAGCGCCTCAAAAACAGCCTTTTCTATTTCTTCGGCCGTTGTGTTCCTTCGGCAGCCTATTCCAAGGCTTATTTTTTTAGGTATTAAGTTAAGTGTAACTTCATATGGTCTTTTTTTATAAACGGAAACAACAAAACCCATATTGCCTTTATCAGACAAAATTATTTCATCGGGAATATGTCCTTTTATCTCTTTATCACATAAAAAGCAAACCTGCCCTCCGGATATAAGATTTGAGGATATTCTTTTCGCTTCTTCTCTGCCGCCTATTATAAGGCCGTTTTTTTTGGCGAACAGGTCAACGGCAAATTTATTATTTATATCCGTTGACGTTGTTATAACAGCCTGAGCACCCATCAAATTTGATATTTCAAGGGCAAAACTGTTTGCCCCGCCCACATGGCCGCTTAAAATAGGAACAGCAAAGCGGCCCTTCTCGTCAACAACAATAACGGCCGGGTCTGTAAACTTATCCTTTATATATGGAGCTATTCCCCTAACTGCTATGCCGCAGGCGCACACAAAAATAATTAAACCGTAACTGTAAAAAATATTCCCAAGCCACTTAATATAGCCTTCGTCAATTTTCTCAATTCCGCTTTCTTTATCCGAAACATAGGAGAAAATATCAACATCAAAGCCTCTTTCACAAAGACCTTTCCTTATTTTCATGGCGGTTTTATTGCCATCGCCGGTAATTGATATTAAAGCCGCTTTAGTCATTTTGTTCCTTGCCTTTTCTGAAAAGGGTTGTAAAAGACGGGTCGTAAAGTTTTGACCTCTCATAAACGCCCTCTATAACATTGCCCACTATTATAAGGGCGGTGTTTTTTATACCGGCTTTTTCAACACTTTCCTTAAGAGTTCCAACGGTGCATACTATTTTTTTCTCATCTTCCCAACTGGCCTTGTAAACAACGGCGGCCGGAGTGTTCTCGCTCACCCCGCCCTTAATAAGTTTTTCGGCAACGCTTTCCGCAAGGCCCGCGCTTAAAAACAAAACCATTGTGGCATTGTGAGAAGCCAAAAGAGATATATCCTCTTTTTCCGGAACCGGAGTTCGGCCCTCGGCACGGCTTATTATTACGGTTTGGGAAACCGCCGGCAGTGTATACTCAATTTTAAGGGCCGACGCGGCGGCGCAAAATGAGCTGACTCCGGGGCACACGCTGTATTCAATTCCGTTTTTGTCAAGAATATCCATTTGTTCTTTAATGGCGCCGTAAATTGACGGGTCGCCTGTGTGAAGGCGCACTGTGTTAAGGCCGTTTTTTTCAGCATCTAAAATAACGTCAATAACCTCCTCTAACGTCATATAGGCGCTGTTATAAACGGCACAGCCGCTTTTTTTATATTTCAAAAGGCCCTCGTTTACAAGGGAACCGGCATATATAATAACGTCGGCCTCACTTAAAAGCCTTTGGCCCCGCAATGTTATAAGGTCCTCGGCCCCTGGTCCCGCTCCCACAAAATTAACCATTTTAATTATCCTTTACTATTATAGTTGTAAAATATCCCATTTTTCCGTAAGCCTCTTCAAGAGAGCACAGTTTTTCGTCATCAAAGCCGCAGTTGCCGGCCAAATATGATTTTTCAATAACTCCATTTTCACGGGCCGCTTTTTTAATATCCTCAACCAAAGCCCCGCTTTTCATAAAAATTTTTGTTCCCCTTTGAGACATATACTCGTCAATGCCGCCATAAACGGCCGGTATAATATGCACAGGCTCGCTTTTTGATGTAAGGCTTATTCCAAGGGCAGACGCGGCGGCGCAAAAGCTTGTTACCCCGGGAACCATTATCGTTTCATATCCTCTGTTCTTTATTATGTCGTTTATATATCCAAACGTTGAGTATACCGAAATATCGCCGATACTTATGAAAACAACGTTTTGTCCGTTTTTAAGATACTTTTCTATAATATCGCAGTTTTTTTGATAGTTTTTATTAAGCTGCTCTTTGTCACGTATCATAGGAAAGCTAAGCTCTAATACTTCCTTTCCTCTCAAATCGGCAACTTTTGAAACCGTATCAAAAGCTGCGTTTTTCTCTCCGCCTGTTTTAGGAAAGGCTATAACATTGTTCTCATTAATTATTCTTAAAGCTTTTAAGGTTATAAGCTCATAGTCTCCCGGCCCTATGCCTATGCCGTAAAGAACCGCCCCCATTAAATATCCCTCCAAAGTGAAATTATATCATCGGCTTTACGACTTGCGCCTAAAAGCCCTCTTTTATTTGTAAAAATCAAAATTCCGCATCTGCACGAATCATTTAAAACAGCGTCTATGTTCTTTTGAGCGTCCGATATTATTGATTTCACAACATTTTCAAAAACATACTTGTCTCCTTCAATAATGTCAAGGGCCGCGTCTACAGCAGCGGAATTAAGTATTCTAACTATGTCATTTTTTTCGGCTCCAAAAGCTCCCGCTCTTGCTCCTATAATGTCCATTCGGCAGTCGCCATACATGGAATGGGTGTTCATCATTCCTCCGGCCAGCTTAACAAGCTTGCCTAAGTGTCCCGCAAGAAGTATATTTTTAAACTCCTTCCGGCAGGCAAACTTTAAAGCATCCCCTATAAAGTTGGAGCACTGAACAAGCGGAATATCACTTTTTATGTTCATTGTCTTTACAAAATCCTGTCCATAGTTGCCCGGAGTTATTATTATGTCGCTTTTTCCACTGCTACGGGCCACATTTATCTCCAGCTTAACCGTTTCAAAAACCGCCTTAAGGCTCATGGGTTCAACTATACCGCTTGTTCCTATTATGGATATGCCGCCCTTAATGCCTATGTTTGGATTAAAAGTTTTTTCGGCTATTTTCTCTCCCTCCGGCACCGAAACGGTTATTTTTATTCCGCCGTTATATCCAAAGCTATGGCAAACGGATTTTATGGCATCGGAAATCATTTTTCTTGGAACTGAATTTATGGCGGCTGAGCCCACAGGCTGGTCAAGACCGCTTTTTGTAACAACTCCCACGCCTTTTCCGCCCTCTATAACTATGCCGCTTTCAATTTTTTCGGCGGAACATAAAATCATAACGCCGTTTGTGGCGTCTATGTCATCTCCGCCATCTTTTATAACGCCGCACACAGCTTTTCCATTTTCCATTTTTGAAAAAGCGATTGGAACTTTAACGTTTACGCCGCTGGGTGTTAAAACCTCCTCAAAATTCGGACATTTGCCTGAAAATAAAAACACAGCGGCAGCCTTTGAGGCTATGGCGGAGCAAGTTCCGGTTGTGTATCCGCACCTCAGTTTTCCTTTTATTCCGTCTATATAACGCTCAAAAGCCATTAAGTTTACCACCCCGTTTATAAAAAACAAAAGCGCCCTTTACGGGCAGCAGACAGAAGAAAAAATTTGGCACATGCAGCAGTTCTTATTGTGTGCCTTTTTATTTCTTGTGCCAGCTCCCAGTCCGCTTAACCTAAGAAAACAGTTTTTCTTTCTTAAGTTAAGCCGGCTTAAAAGGGCGCAGTTATGCCATAAAAACATGTGCCTTCCGTTGGCCCGACGGCGGAACATAAGCGAAACGGCAGGTCTTCTGGCTTCGGCTTTATACAAAACGTTAAGCCTTCCCATAAAACTTACAGTGGCGTTTCAAACGTTTCAAAAACCTTCACAGCGGCGGCACCGCGGGAGAATTCAACTCCTCTTCCCTATTATTCCGACCCTAAGCCGGACACCATAACGCTGACATTGTTTTTATTGTATAACATTTAAAACGCGGTTGTCAATACAGCCTTATTTTTGGCTTCTTTTTAAATTGTGTAGGTTTGTCAAACATATGTTACACAGACCGCAAATAATCCTTAAGTACCTGATAAGGAATTTTCCGGCCTAATAGCCGCATGGAAAAGTTATTGTAATTTTTAACACAATTAAATTATAACAACAAAAAAACGGCAAGTTTATATCTTACCGCTTCTTTTAAGCCTGATGCTTTGCTCACAAAACACGCCTCGTTTTTCAGTTGTTAATCAAATATTTATTTAATCATGAATTCCTTTTGTTAATGGAATAAGCATAAGTAAAATCACAATTCCTATCAATCCGATTATAATGCCAAACAGCATTCTGCCGAACACCATTGATAAACACATTCCAACGCCAAGCAATAACGCGCCTATTATGCCTATAAGCAGACACATAATCATTTTACCGCTTATTTTTATAGGCTCTTTGCCTTCCAGCTTTCTCCAAATCATAACGTCGGCCAGCAAAACTATTAAGCCGATTATGCCCGAAACAATGCCCTGCCTGAACATGTTCCATTCCGGCAGCATGCACATGCACATGCCTATGGCAAAAAACGCCACGCCTATTGTACCCAAAATTAACGCTATAAAATTACTTTTTTTCATTTAATAAACCTCCCATACTGTTCTTTGCTTTTCATTAACTGCAATCATAATAATTAAAAAATGTTTGCCGAATATTTGCGTTTTATTTCCGAAATATTAATCTCACTTCATATTTAAAATAATTTTGGCCGAATTTCTTGGCTCCGCGTTCATTTCAAAGGCCTCCAAGGCTTGTTCCAAAGTAAAACAATGGGAAATCATAGAGCTTGCTTTTGTCTTTTTATTGGCAAGGAAATCAATAACCTCTTTTATGTCTTCGGCTTCATACCCACGCGAGCCAATAATCGCGCATTGGGTACTCATTATTTCGTGAAAACGTATGGGAAATGCCGTGCGTTGAACGGCGATACTTCAAAAACGTGAATACTGCTTAGCATGAAGCAAAAACTCGTCAATAAAAGACGTTATACCGGCGCAGTCAAACACAACATCAACGTCAAGCACTGCATGTTCCGTTAAATTCACGCTGCCCTCTCCAAAATCGACTCTGTGATTTATATTGCTCATAACACCAAAATAATTTTCCAGCTTATATTTTAATTTTTCCAAGTCGTTATCGACACTTAAAATTGGATATGCGCCAATTTCTTCCGCGCATTTTAAACGATACTCGTTTCTGTCAATAACGGCTATGGTTTTGTTGCCTTGGGCGCGCAGAGCGGCAATAACCCCAAGGCCGATGGGGCCGGCTCCGCAAACCAGCACTTTCTCATCTGCCTTAACGGCTGCGCGGTTTTTAGCGTGTGTGCTTACGCTAAGCGGCTCAATAAGCGCCGCCTCGTCATAGGATATATTTTCCGGCAAGGGATATATATTCACGCCAACTTTGGCATTGTTAACCTTGACATATTGAGAAAAAGCTCCGGCCATATTGGCCTCATAGGGATTATCAACGGCCTTAACCGGCTCCACAAACACCCTCATGCCTTCATCAATTCCCTCTGTCATTTCTCCTTTTTTCCAAACATAACCTACCATCTCGTGGCCAAATTCTCTGCCGCTGAATATGTTCATATTTTCCCCGCCGTGCAAATAGGCCGTTGTGTCAGAGCCGCAAATGCCGGCCCACACATTGCGCACAATCACATCGTTAGGGCCGCACTCGGGGATTTCCCTTTCCTCAAGCCTCAAATCTTTAATTCCGTAATAAATCAAGGCTTTCATCATGTTTTCTTTATTATTCACGTTAATCGTCTCCATTTCGTTGTAAATTTATTTTCACTTTCTTATATTTTTTACAATAATCAGCATTGCCGCAGCAGCCGCAATTATAAAAGCTGTCTTTTTTGTCAATTTTTTCACCTCGGCTCCACTCATTTCCATTTATAGTTTAATTTTATATAACGTTTGTTTTCTTTTTAATTCCGTTTTGTTTCCAAAGTGTAAAAATCAAAGGGCATTTTCAATTACTCCCGCGCATCTTGGGTGTTTTTCCAGCAATAAACTGAAATGATTAGGAAGAAAAAAGCAAGGTTTTCTGCCTATGTCTATTTCAGTTTCATTTTCCAAAAGCTCAGCAACAAACTGAGAACAAAAATAACGGTTTCTGAATTTTAAAGGCAGATGTGGAACACAGCACAGCACTGCAATGCGGCTGTATTTATAAAGCCTTTTATTTTCCTTAAATATCTTTATTTTTTCCTCCATGCGCCTATAAGCCTCGTCGGACACATTAACCTGATAACAGCGGCTGCGGCGCACTCCTCTGCGTTTATGCTTTTCCAACGTTTCTATGGCGAAACCTTTATAGTTAAAACTGTAATACTCCTGTGGAGAATCTCCCAAGGCAACAGACGCATGTGTATAGCCATGGCCTGCGATATGATAAATTAAATTAGATGTTAAGTCTGAATATTTAGTAAGCAGTATGTTAATTTTTTTCATTTTCTCAACTCCGTTTTTATTTTATGGCTTTATAATACGGAGTTTATATTTATTAAACACTTGCGTTTTGTTTGTGAAATATAAAAATACCCATTAATTGCAAAAAGGAATTTTATCAGCCAAAAAATTAATAATTTTTCTAAAACCCATAATAAATCATAATTAAAAAGTAGAGCCATTTATAAATATCAATTTGAAATAGAAAAACAGATTCTCAAAAATTAATCCGCAAAACATATAAAAATTCTTAACACATAAAAAGCAATTTATTTTCAATATTTTATTCCTTAGCCTTTTTCTAAATATTTGAAACAGTTTTTAAATCTCCAAAAAATTAAGGCCCTTAGGATTTACCTATGGGCCCAATAAATTTTATTTATAAACATATAT
>CAJFUS010000066.1 GCA_904420235.1 Candidatus Neoanaerotignum tabaqchaliae | reverse complement strand
TTTTATGGAATAAAGTTTAGCGGTTAGAATTTAATGTAAAACTTTATGTTTTATTAACGTAATTAAAATTAGAATATAATAAGTTTTTATACTAATTATAATATATATCGCGCTTAATTTTAATATAACAGCGTAAGTAAAAAACTTATATAAAGTTAATTTCATAAGGAGGCTTGTTATGAAAAGTTTGATTAACAAAAAACCGCCAAAAATAAAAACCTGCCAAATGAAAAACAGAAGCAGATTTTTTAAAAATTATTGGTTGTATAGAGATTTGTATGAGCTTATGGGATACCTTAAACTTGTTGTTGAAAAACTTGACTCGATTTTAAGCGAAGAGGGAGCCTATACAGACAATAAACGCAGAAAGAACTTTAATAAGAATAAAATAGGAAAATTTCGATTATAAGTGTCTGATTTAATTTGAGGCCTCTTTCAAATCGTTGACTATCTGCTGCAAATGGGCAACCTGCCTTGTGCTAAGTCCGGAAACGTCAAGATATTTTTTATTATCTATGCCAAGAAGATAGTCTGTGCTTACGTTAAAAAATTCTGCTAGCTTTATTAAGGAGTCTATGGTAGGCATAAAAATGCCTTTTTCCCAATTATAAACGGCCTGAACAGAGACATCAAAAATATCGGCTATTTCGTTTTGAGTGTATTTATATGATGTTCTCAGTTCTTTGAATCTATCTTTAAACATGCCGGCATATCCTCCTATATGTTTATGATAGACTATTTTTTTAACTTAATACACCATGTTAAACTTTTAAAAATTATTGTTTAACTTATAATTTTTGAAATGCCTTCAAAACCGGAAACTTTTTTCTGAAAGATAAAATGTTTTATTTTGTTTAAACAAAATGAACAGTGAACATTTTTGCACACAGTAAAATCTATTTTTTTAAAACACCGGCCAAACGTTATACGTAAAAAACACTAATCCCACAAAAGACTTTTGGGCATTTTAAACGTTTTTTTGCCTTAAAAACCTTGATTTTACATGGATTTTGACGTATTTTTAAAAACTCTTCAAATGTTTCTATTTAAGTGCTTTATTTTTGGCATAAATGTTGCTAATATTATATATAAGTGCTGCGGCATTATTGTTTTGCGGGGTAAAAAATATCCGGTCTTGTGGTTTAAACAGCCGGGGCGTTTGAAATATAACAAACGCCAATATAAAAGGAGGAAGCTTAATTATGAAGAAGAAAATTACGGTACCAGAAATCAGAGCCTTAAAAGGCGGCAGCAAAGTAGCTACAATGATTACTTGCTATGATTACACAAACGCCAAACTGGTTGACGAAAGCGACATCGACATGATTCTTGTGGGCGATTCCCTTGGAATGACCATGCTTGGCTATCACGGTACGGTTGGAGTTACTCTTGACGATATGATTTATCACGCCAAACACGTTGTAAAGGGAGCCCCAAACACATTTGTAATAGGGGACATGCCTTTTGGTACATACAACGTAAGCATTGAGGAAGCCGTTAGAAACGCCAATAAGCTTTTTATGGAGTCGGGCTGCGACTGCATTAAGCTGGAGGGCGGCTCGGACATGGCTCCCGTTATTAAAGCCATAGTTAAAGCCGGAATTCCTGTTTGCGCCCACATCGGCCTTACACCTCAGTCTGCCGCTATGATGGGCGGATTTAAAGTTCAGGGCAAGAGCCTTGAGGCCGCTCAAGAGCTTCTTGACTCAGCAAGGGCTGTTGAGGAAGCCGGAGCATTTATGGTAGTTCTTGAGGGAATTCCAAAAATGCTTGCCGACGTTATAACAGAAAAATTAAGCATTCCAACAATGGGTATAGGCGCCGGAGCCGGCTGCGACATGCAGGTTCTTGTTGCTCAGGACATGCTTGGCATGAATGAGTGGGTTCCTAAATTCGTTAAAAAATACGCCGACCTTCACAAAATTATTATCGACGCTTACAATCAGTATGTTAAAGAGTCTAACGAGCGCACATTCCCAGACCACGACACACAATATAACGCAGTTATTGAGGGAATAGAAAACCTTAAATAAAAATGCGTCGGCCTTTTGGCCGTTAAGCATAAAAACACAGTTAATTTTATTTTTTAAAAAATAGGAGGATTTACAAATGGCAGAGTTTAAGTCGGATATTCAAATTGCCCAGGAAGCTGAAATGCAGGTTATAAACAACATTGCAGATAAAGCAGGCATACCTGACAAATATGTTGAAAATTACGGAAAATATAAGGCAAAAGTAGATTACAGATATTTACAGAACGAGCTTAAAGACGTTCCAGACGCTAACCTTATACTTGTTACAGCCATTAACCCAACTCCTGCCGGAGAAGGAAAAACAACAACAACAATCGGCCTTGGCGACGCTCTTAACAAACTTGGCAAAAAAACAATGATTGCCTTAAGAGAGCCTTCACTTGGACCTGTTTTCGGCGTTAAAGGCGGTGCTGCCGGCGGCGGATACGCTCAGGTTGTTCCTATGGAGGATATTAACCTTCACTTCACAGGCGACTTCCACGCTATTGGAGCTGCCAACAACCTTCTTGCTGCTATGCTTGACAACCACATTCATCAGGGCAACGCTCTTGACATTGATACAAAGAGAGTTGTTTGGAGAAGAGTTGTTGACATGAACGACAGACAACTCAGAAACATCGTTGACGGCCTTGGCGGACACGGCGACGGCGTTACACGTCAGGATGGTTTTGACATTACTGTTGCTTCTGAGATTATGGCTATCTTCTGCCTCTCAAAAGATATTATCGACCTTAAGGAAAGACTTTCAAAAATTATTGTTGCATACAACAGAAAGAACGAGCCTGTAACATGCGGACAGCTTAACGCTCAGGGCGCTATGGCGGCTCTTCTTAAAGATGCTCTTAAACCAAACCTTGTTCAAACACTTGAGGGAACACCTACATTTGTTCATGGCGGACCTTTCGCTAACATCGCTCATGGCTGCAACAGCGTTATAGCCACAAAGATGGCTTCAAAAATCGCTGACTATGTAGTTACAGAGGCTGGTTTCGGCGCTGACCTTGGAGCAGAGAAATTTATCGACATTAAGTGCCGTCTTTCAGGACTTAAACCAAAGGCTGTTGTTATTGTTGCCACAGTTAGAGCTCTTAAATACAACGGAGGCGTTCCAAAGGCCGACCTTAACAATGAAAACCTTGAGGCTCTTGAGAAGGGTCTTCCAAACCTTCTTAAACATGTTGAGAACGTTACAAAGGTATACGGACTTCCAGCTGTTGTTGCTATCAACGCTTTCCCTACAGACACAAAGGCAGAGCTTGACCTTGTTGAGAAAAAATGCAACGAGCTCGGCGTTAACGTTGCTCTTTCAGAAGTATGGGCAAAAGGCGGCGAAGGCGGCATAAAACTTGCCGAGGAAGTTCTTAAACTTGTTGAGAAGAACGGACAGCACACATACGTTTATGATTCGAATCTTTCAATCAAAGAGAAAATCGAGGCTATATGCACAAAAGTATACGGAGCTGACGGCGTAGACTATACACCTAACGCAAGCAAGACAATAGCCGATTTTGAGAAACTTGGATTCGGCAACATGCCTATCTGCATGGCAAAGAACCAGTACTCACTTACAGATGACCAGACAAAACTTGGCAGACCTACAGGATTCAGAATTACAATAAGAGACCTTACGGTTTCAGCCGGAGCAGGATTTATTGTTGCCTTAACAGGAACAATTATGAAAATGCCTGGCCTTCCAAAGGTTCCTGCCGCCGAGAAGATTGACGTTGACGTTGACGGCAAGATTTCAGGATTATTCTAATTAAAAGCGTTAAAGCTTAACATTTGATTTTGACAGCGGAGCGGGTTTTCTTGCTTCGCTGTTTTAAAGATAAGGATTTTTGGTTTTTAAATAACAGCGAAAGAGGTGCTGAAATGGGACAGATTATTAAGGGCAAGCCCGTTGCCGACGCTATAACGGCGGAGCTTGTGAAGGACGTTGAGGCTTTAAAGGCAAAGGGAATTTCACCTAAGCTTAAAATAGTTAGGGTTGGCGCCAGAGAGGACGACCTTTCTTATGAGCGCGGGGCTTTGACAAGGATGGACAAGTGCGGTATAATAGCGGAGGTTCTTGAACTTCCTGTTGACATAAGTCAGGAAGATTTTGTTAAAGAGCTTAAGGCCGTAAACGACGACCCTACGGTTCACGGAATACTTCTTTTCAGGCCGCTTCCAAAGCAGCTTGATATGGAAGAGATTAAGTTTATAGTTGACCCTGTTAAGGACATCGACTGTATGAATCCTCTTAATGCCGAGAAAATTTTTGAGGGCGATAAAACAGGATACCCTCCGTGCACAAGCCAGGCCTGCATAGAGATTCTTGACCACTACGGAGTTGATATGAAAGGCAAAAGAGCGGCTGTTGTAGGCAGAAGTATGGTTGTTGGAAAGCCTTTGGCGATGCTTCTTCTTGACAAAAACGCTACTGTAACAATATGCCACAGCCGTACAAATGACCTTCCTGCGGTATGTCGTCAGGCGGAGGTTGTTATTGCAGCGGTAGGCAGGGCTGAAATGGTTAAAGGCGACTTTATATCAGACGGCGCCGTTGTTATTGACGTTGGAATTAACGTAAACGAGGAAGGCAAGCTTTGCGGCGACGTTAAGTTTGACGAGTGCGTTGACAAAGCCTCAATGATTACGCCTGTTCCGGCGGGAGTTGGCTCGGTTACAACATCCGTTTTGGCAAAACACGTTGTTAAGGCATGCAAACAAATTAACCACATTCAATAAAGCTTTAATCTAAACTGACTGACACAAACACAACTGAATAATGACTTAGCCTTATTTTAATTAAGCCGCGCGGGATTACCGCATGGGCGTAGGGGCAGACTTTGGGCGCTTTGGCGCTTGTTTGGAACAAATATTACTATGGTGGAGGATTATGATACAGCAACTATTATTTTTCTCTTGAGGAGGGGAGTGTTCCGGTAGTTCAAAGTCCGGCCTTCTCGTCTTTAGACCTTAGGGCGTACCAAGAATCTGAGGGACTTGAACTTAGCTGTTGACGGACAAACGGCTAAGTGGTTGCAGTGAGGGCGTTTGTAAGGTCCATGTAATAGTATATTGCGTTTCTTACCGATTATCGGTATTTGTTGTTAAGTTGGCGAAAAACAATTAAAACAAATTAGGAGGCAATATAAATGGGTAATTTTTTGGCTGATATAAGAGAATCGGCAAATCAGATTAAACAAGTAAGAAGTCTTACGGGGGGAGCTATGCTTACGGCTATAAATATCATACTTAACGGTATGAGAATTATAGTAAGCTCGTTTCTTGAAATATCCTTTGCGTTTTTGGCTATAGCCGCCGCGGGAATGCTTTACGGGCCGGTTATGGCTGGAATAATAGGCGTTTTGGCCGATACTTTGGGATTTTTCCTCAGTCCGGCAAACGGAGCGTTCTTCCCAGGATTTACATTAAGCGCTTTCCTTTCTGGCTTTGTATTTGGTTTATTCTTCTATAAAAAGAAAATCACACTTAAAAGAGTAATAGCGGCGTCAATAGTGCATATGGTGCTGTTTAATTTTATCCTTACACCTATATGGCTTAATATTATGTATGGCTCGGTTCTTATGTCTTCCGCAAGAATTATAAAAAGCATAGCCTGTTTCCCAATAGATACGGCGCTTTTATATCTTGTGTGCAAAACGGTTGAAACAGTAAAACTTAAAAGCAACGTTTTTAATAACTAATTTATAAATGAAAAGAGGGGTATTTGTATGCAGCTCAGCAAAATAACGTGTGAAGAATTTGCCCAAAAGTTATCATCAAAAGAGCCTGTTCCAGGCGGCGGCGGAGTAGCTGCCCTTGTTGGCGCCCTTGGCGCAGCCCTGGGCTCAATGGTTGGCAACTATTCAATAGGCAAAAAGAAATTTTTGGGACTTGAGGAAAAACATCAGGAAATAATTGATAAAAGCTGTGACCTTATGGTTAAGCTTCTTGCCCTTATAGATGAGGACGCGGAGAATTTTGAGCCTCTCTCAAAGGCGTATGGAATGCCTAAGGATACTCCAGAGCAGGCCGCCGAGAAGGAAGCAGTTCTTCAAAAATGCCTTAAAAACGCAGCTCAGGGACCTATAAAAATGGTTGAATATATTTATGAAGCAATTAAGCTTCAGGAAGAGCTTGTAGATATATCAACAAAAATAATAATAAGCGATGTAGGCTGCGGAGTGCAGTTCCTTAAGGCCGCTCTTAACAGCGCCAGCCTTAATGTTACTGTAAACCTTAACTCTATAAACGACGAGGCCTATGTAAAAGAAGTAAATGACAAAATGGCAAAGCTTGTTGCCGACGGAAGCGCCATATGCGACAAGGTTTATGCTAAAGTTGTTGAGGTTTTAGGATAATATTTGATTTTTTGGAGCCGGTTTTAACCGGCTCTTTTTATATGTGGAAAAGATAACATACTAAAATATTATAAAAAATATTGCTCTGTAATTCAGTGATACCTGATATAATTATTCAATAATGTGAAGAACATGGAATATTGGACAGTTCACTTAAATTTGAAAAAATTTTGATTTATTTTTCTGCTATTGGCTACCGCAAATTTAAAGATTGTTGGCCAAAGCGGAAAAAAGGCTGCTTTTACGATGTTTTAGATTATTTTAACAATTAATTTTGCTTTGATAGTGTCAAAAAACAGTTAAAAATGTTTGTTTAACTAACCGTATATTAGCATTTTAAATTGAAAATTTATGTGTTGATTTTTCCTTAATTTTGATTTATATGTTTTCCCGAAAATTAAAGAAAACAATAAAAAAATAAATTTATCGTAAATGGCTTTTATTTTATGATTGATAAATGCATTTTTGTAAAGCTTGACTTGATTTGGTGTTTATGGTATTATTTACTCTGTGCTTTAGTTAGGCACAGTGATATAACAAAAAAGCAATTAATTTTCAGGGGGTTATAATTTATGAAAAAATATGCGGCTATATTAACTGCTATATGCCTTGCCTTTGGAGTAAGCGCATGTTCATCTGGAAACACATCTTCCTCAGAGACCACATCTTCGGCTGCCAGCTCTTCAGCAGCAACTTCTTCAAGCAGTGAGTCTGCCTCATCAGCAGAGGAAACATCTGAAAGAACAACTTTTACTGTTGGATTTGACGCGGAGTATCCGCCATATGGATATATGGATGATAATGGAGAATATACAGGTTTTGACCTTGAACTTGCCCAAGCTGTGTGCGACATGGAGGGCTGGGAGCTTGTTAAAACTCCTATCAACTGGGATTCTAAGGATATGGAGCTTAATTCCGGTTCTATTGACTGTATATGGAACGGCTTTACAATGAACGGCCGCGAGGACGATTATACATGGTCTATGCCATATGTTGACAACAGTCAAGTTATAGTAGTTTCAGAGGATTCGGGAATTAATACTCTTGAGGACCTTGCCGGAAAAACAGTAGGCGTTCAGGCGGCTTCGGCGGCTCTTACACTCCTTCAGGATGAGGAAGGCCAGAAGGCTCTTGCTGATACATTCGGTGCCCTTCAGGAATTTGCCGATTATAACAGCGCTTTTGTTGAGCTTCAGGCCGGTTCAGTAGACGCTGTGGCTATGGATATAGGAGTTGCCAACTACCAGCTTAAAACAAGAGGAGAGGGCTTTAAAATTCTTGACGAGCACCTTAACTCTGAGCAATATGCCATAGGCTTTAAAAAAGGCAACGAGGAGCTTAGAGACATTGTAAACGAAGACCTTGTTGAGCTTACAAACAACGGCACAGTGGCGGAGCTTGCAGAAAAGTATGATATTTCAGACCTGGTTTCATTGGAAGCCGAATAATTAACACGCATTTTAGCCGCGCTTTTATGCGCGGCATGTTTTTTTGAAAATTTGAAAGGACGGCTGACTGATGAGTTTTTCGGTTATGTTGGAACAGCTATCTTCCGGAATGCTGAAATCAATGGGCATTTTCTTTTGGACAGTGGCGCTTTCTTTGCCGCTGGGCCTTTTTGTGTCTTTTGGAAGAATGTCTAAAAACCCCGTAATAAAAAATATAGTAAAGTTTTACATATCGGTAATGAGGGGTACCCCGCTTATGCTTCAGCTTATGGTGGTGTACTATGGCCCATACTACCTTTTTGGCATGAACATAAAGTCATTCCGTTTTCCGGCTATAATAATAGGCTTTGCCATAAACTATGCCGCATATTTTGCCGAGATTTTCCGTTCTGGAATAGAGTCAATGCCCGTTGGTCAGTATGAGGCAGCACAAATGCTTGGCTATAGTAAAAGTCAGACATTTATAAAAATAATTTTCCCTCAGGTTATAAAACGCATACTGCCGTCTATTACAAACGAGGTTATAACCCTTGTAAAAGACACGTCATTGGCCTTCTCTTTGGCTTATATGGAAATGTTCACAATAGCCAAGCAGATTGTGGCAAGAGAATCAGTGTTTACTCCGTTTATAGTTGCCGGCATATTCTATTATGTGTTTAACTATATAGTTGCCGCTTTTATGGAGTTTATAGAGAAAAAAATGAGTTATTACAGATAGGGGGCTTTTAATTGAAAATTCTTGAGATGAACCATATACGCAAAAGTTTTGGCAGCCTTGATGTAATAAAAGATATTTCTCTGTCTGTTTCTGAAGGCGAGATATTGTCCATTATAGGCCCCTCTGGCTCAGGGAAATCCACAATTTTGAGATGCGCTACAATGCTTGAGACAATAGATTCGGGAGAAATTATATACCTTGGAGAAAAAGCGGCTTTTACATCTGACGGCGGAAACGTTGTTTATGCTAAAGGAGAAAAGGCAAAAAAAATAAACTCAAATTTTGGCCTTGTTTTTCAAAATTTCAATCTTTTTCCGCATTATTCCGTACTTAAAAATATAATGGACGCGCCTATTCATGTGCAGAAAAGGGATAAAGCGGAGGTGCTTGAAACATCAAGAGCACTTCTTAAAAAAATGGGACTTTCGGATAAGGAAAACTATTACCCATGTCAGCTTTCGGGCGGCCAGCAGCAGAGGGTGTCAATAGCGAGAGCTCTTTGCATGAAGCCTAAAATATTGTTTTTTGACGAGCCGACAAGTGCCCTCGACCCGGAGCTTACTCTTGAGATACTTAAGGTAATACGCGATTTGGCAAAAGAGCATATGACAATGGTTATAGTTACCCATGAGATGACATTTGCAAAGGAAGTTTCAAACAGAATTATATTTATGGAAAAGGGCGTTATTGTTGAGGAAACAACGCCTGATAAATTGTTTAACTCGGATAATGAGCGTACAAGAGAGTTTTTGGGCAAATATTATAATTCTTAAGTAATATTTGGTGTTAATTTTAATAAATAATTTTTGTTTGAATTAGTACATAAAAAACTATTGACATTTGTTTTTTGTGATGATAGAATGAGCATTGTTAAAACCATTGACGAAGAAGAGTAGACTTATTAAGGAATTTTAAAGAGAGCCGTTGGCGGTGGAATGGCGGTATTTTCCATAAGTTGAATGGACTTTTGAGGGCGGGACGAAAGGATTTTTCTTAGTAGTGTCCGACGGGTGTTTCCTACCCGTTATCAAAGGGAAATGTATGATTGTACATTAAAGCGGCCCGAAAGGGCAAGTTGAGTGGTACCGCGATTATAATGTTTATTATAACCGTCTCAAGCGATAAGCCTGAGGCGGTTTTTTGTATTTAAAAACAACAAGGAGTGGATAATAATGAAAAAGAAAATAGCGTCTTTGATATTTGCGACTGTTTTGGCTGTTACGGCAATGGGCTGCTCTTCGGGAGCCTCATCATCAAGCAATGCTTCTTCAGAGTCCTCGACGGCTTCGTCAAGCGGTCAAACATCAGCGGAAGCCTCGGAAACTGACGACGGAAAAGTTTATACAATAGGAATTTCACAGTTTGCCGAGCATGGTTCTCTTGATAACTGCCGTGAAGGATTTTTAAAAGGTCTTGAATCAGAGGGATTTGTTGAAGGCGAAAATCTTGAAATTATATATGAAAACGCTCAGGCTGATACGGGAACGGCCGGACAAATAGCCTCAAATTTTGTGTCAAACGGCGTTGATATGATTTGCGCCATAGCAACAGTATCGGCCACAAGCGCTTATAACGCCGCTCTTAAAACAGATATACCGGTAATATACACAGCTCTTACGGACCCTGTTGTGGCCGGACTTGCCAATGAGGACGGAACACCTGTTGGAAACGTTACTGGAACAAGCGATAAGCTTCCCGTTGAGGCACAGCTTCAGATGATAAGAGAAATGCTTCCTGATGCTAAAACCATAGGCATACTTTATACTACAAGCGAGCCTAATTCCGAGTCTGCCATAGCCGATTACGAGGCCCTTGTTGGAGATTATGGTTTTGAGCTGGAAACAATAGGCATAAACACAACAGCAGATATTCCTCTTGCCATGGATAACATAGTTACAAAGGTAGACTGCATTACAAACCTTACGGACAACACAGTTGTTCAGGGCCTTGCAACAGAGGTTTCAAAGGCCACTGAAGCCGGAATACCTGTGTTTGGTTCTGAAATAGAGCAGGTTAAAAACGGCTGTCTTGCCGCTGAGGGTCTTGATTTTGTAAGCCTTGGAGAACAGACCGGAAGAATGGCCGCAAAAGTGCTTAAAGGCGAAGCCGAGGCTTCCGAAATGAATTTTGAGACAATAACCGAATGCGGACTTTATGTAAATACGGCAGTTGCCGAGAAATTAGGCATAACTCTTGATGAGGAGTATATATCAAACGCTGTTGAGACATTTGACACAATAGCCGAGCAGTAAATATTTTTGGAGGGAATAAGATATGGGCGGCATAATTATAGGAGTGCTTGAACAGGGCTTTATATATGGAATTATGGCTCTGGGAGTATATATAACATATAAAATACTTGATTTTCCGGACCTTACAACAGACGGAAGCTTTCCGGCGGGAGCGGCTCTTACGGCTGTTATGATAACGTCGGGATTCAACCCATATCTTACCCTTATAGTGTCGTTTATATTTGGTATGTTTATAGGAGCTCTTACGGGCATAATACATGTTAAATTTAAGGTAAGGGACTTGCTTTCAGGAATTATAATGATGACGGCCCTTTACAGTATCAATCTTAGAATAGCCGGAAAAGCCAATGTGCCGCTTTTTTCTCAGGAAACTGTTTTTGACAACGGATTTTTAAGCGGAATAATGCCGGAGAGCCTTGCATCATATCAAACGGTTATTATAGCATTTATACTTACGGTTATAGCAAAAATACTTCTTGACGCTTATCTTAAAACAAAAAGCGGTTTTCTTTTAAGGGCGGTTGGGGATAATGAAACTCTTGTTACAAGCCTTGCCAAGGATATAGGTATTGTTAAAATAACCGGCCTTGCCATAGCCAATGGTCTTATAGCTCTTTCCGGTTCCATAATGTGCCAGCAGCAAAGGTTCTTTGACGCGTCAATGGGAACGGGAACGGTTGTTATAGGTCTTGCCAGCGTAATAATAGGAACTAATGTGTTTAAAAATCTTACGCTTATGAAGGCCACAACAGCCGTAATAATAGGCTCGGTTGTTTATAAGGGCTGTGTGGCTTTTGCCATAGGCTGCGGAATGAGCTCTACCGACCTTAAGCTTGTTACGGCGGCGCTTTTCCTTATAATACTTATAGTAACTATGGACAGAAAGAAGAAGGTGAAGAAAAATGCTTGAGCTTAAAGGTATTGATAAATATTACAACATAGGAACCATAAATGAGATGTGCCTTTTTGACGGCTTTGACCTCACCATAGACGACGGACAGTTTGTATCGGTTGTAGGCAGCAACGGCTCCGGAAAAACGTCGATGCTTAACATAATATGCGGAAGCATAGACACCGACGGCGGAAGAATTGTTATGAACGGCCAAGACATAACAAATAAAAAGGAATTTAAAAGGTACGATGATATAGGCAGAGTATATCAGGACCCGTCAATGGGAACGTGTCCGGCAATGACAATTTTGGAAAATATGGCTATAGCCGACAATAAGGGAAAAAGCTATAACTTAAGACTTGGAATACAAAAAAGCCGTATAGACTATTACAAAGAGCTTTTAAGCAGGCTTAATCTTGGCCTTGAGGATAAGCTTCATGTTAAGGTGGGAGCCCTTTCCGGAGGTCAAAGACAGGCAATGTCCCTTTTAATGGCTACAATGACGCCTATAAAATTTTTGATACTTGACGAGCATACGGCCGCCCTTGACCCTAAAACGGCCGACATAATAATGGAGCTTACAGATGCTGTTGTTAAAGAAAAAAAGCTTACAACGGTAATGGTAACCCACAATTTAAGATATGCCGTTGAGTATGGGAACCGCCTTATAATGATGCACAAGGGAAATATTGTTCTTGATAAGGCTGGAAATGAAAAGAAAAACATAAAGGTTGACGATATACTTGATATATTTAACGAAATAAGCATAGAATGCGGAAACTGACAAAAAGCCATGGATTTTCCATGGCTTTTTTATGTGGCAGATTTGCCGAACAGTACACATTTTAATAAATAGCCTATTTAAAAATACTTGTTACCGCACTTATTATCTTTTTTATTATAGCGCCTATTCTTGTGAATATTGTGCCGGGTGCTCCAGCGTCCTCGTTAACATTAGATGCCGGCTCATCGTCAACAGTTATTTCTTCTGTGCGCAGTATAATTTGAACGCTGTTTGGAGAATTGCTGTCTGACGTAAATGATACGGGAGAAAGAGAGGAGTCTATTTTAAGAGCGTTGTTATCCTCACCTGTATATTCGTCCCATTTGTCATCGACCAAATCTTTTATTGTATCTTTGGCATTTTTTATTGTTCCCGTTTGGGAAAGCCCAGATATTGACTGAGTTAATATATCTATAAGGCCGTTTAGGGATTCCTCTGTTCCGGTATTAAGCTGCTCGCCGGAGGTTTTCATAAGGGCCTCAAGGCTTGTTAAAAAGGCGTTTATTGAATTAAGCTGAGTTTTCGACCTTTCAACAAGGACTTGAGAGTTATCTATAAAACTTTGAATGTCGCTTTTATACTTATTGGCCGTTTCCGTAGCGTCGTTTATGGCCTTAATTGAAATGTCGGCCTTTTCTGAGGCGTCCGAGATTGCCTGAAGAATATCTTGGGAGTCCTCAACAATGGCTTTATAGTCTTCATTATGGGATGATATGTTGTTTACGGCGTTTTTGGAAAGCTCTGACAGTTCTTTTATATTTTCCGTAATAGAGTCTATGTCTATGCCGCCATTTTTGTCCTCCTCGTCCTTTGCCAAAACACCAGCCAAATTTCCGGCGTTCCTGCTTAAATCGCTTAAATCCGATGATAAATATTGTATGCTGTAAAGTACGGCCCATATACCGCCGGAGTTAATATCTCCGGCTTCCGAGAAGGTATTCATAAGACTGTCCGAAATATAGGATACGCTTGGGTCTGATGACAAATACTCAAGGCTTTGGCCCAGATTGTTTCCGGCGCTTTCTATGCCCTTAAGATATACTTTTATATCTTCCGATACGTCGGATATTTTGTCGGCATTGTTTGACAGCCGCTCAAGGGCGTTGTTCCAGCGCTCGCTGTCCGTGTCCATTTCATCTATAAGGCTTGATATGGCGTCCAAATCATTTTTAATGTTCTGGGAAGTTTGACCTAAATCAGCAAGAGTGTCTGAAAAAGCCTGAATGGAGTTGTTTAAGCCGTTTATATTGCTGTTTATGTCATCAAGGGCTTTTCCGGCGGAATCGAAATTTGTTTTATATGGCTCAAGGGCGTCGGCAAGGGCTTTCATATCCTCAATGGCCGTGTCAGCGTTGTCATATACTTGCCCCTTTGAATTTTGAATTGTTTCTCTTGCTTCATTAAGAGCTGCAAGTCCCTCTGATGTTTGACTGAAACTTGACTGCATTGAGTCGAGAGTATTAAGTATAACATCAAGGCTTTCGTTTATGGCATCGGCTGAGTCTTCAACGGTTTCTTTGGCGTCGCGCAGGTCGGCTATTTTTTCCGTTTGAGATATTGTGGCCGGCTGCATCATAAACATCATTCCGGAAAACTCAAAATTGTCGGAACCTATGTATACTGAAAAATGCTGCTCCTCACC
>CAJFUS010000065.1 GCA_904420235.1 Candidatus Neoanaerotignum tabaqchaliae | reverse complement strand
GTAAATTTCCATGTTTTTTTGTTGATATGATTTATATTCCATAAGCATATTAAATACTGTGTCTGATAGCATAATGTTTCTATTCCCGCTGTCAGATTTAGGGCCTTTAATTACTTCTCCAAACTCGGATATATATTGCCGTACCTCAGATATATTTATACTATGAGTTGTTTCATCAACTTTATCCCATTTAAGTCCCATTACTTCACTCAGACGTAAACCAGTATCAAGGGCAAGATAAATAGCCATTTTATATTTAAAAGGCGCTGATTCAAGGGCTATAAGAAATTTGACAACTAATATGTCATCAAAGAATACAGGGTCCTTCTTTGCGACCTTCACTTTCTCGATTGACAGTACAGGATTTTTCTCAATTATCTGCCAATGCACCGCAGCAGAAAAGATTGTTGATAATAAATCTTGATAGTGTGCAATAGTTCTATTTGACAAGGGAGTTATAATTTTATCAAATAACTTTTTTTGAGTTGGGTAGAAATCGGTTATATGCTTAACTGTATCTAAATTAGCAATTTTATTGCCATTTTTTAGCTTTATAAATGTTTTGTAAGATATTCCAATTTCTTTGTAAACGGATTTATTTTCATTATTTAGAATATCTATAAGTTTTTGAGAGGGTCGAAATTGTGGATTTTGATTTATGTTTCCGTTCTTAAGGTCATTTAAAAACGCAAGTATATGATAAGGTTGTATTTTTGCTATTTTTAAATGTCCAAGGGCAGGAAGTATACATTTATGTATACGATTGCTATATGTGTGCCATGTGGATGGAGCATAAGTTCCCGCCTCAATTACAGTTTTTTCCCACTTGTCTATAAATTCTTTTAAATTTATTTTATTTCCGTCAAGATATTTTCCATTTTTAACGGCATTTTCAAATTCAACAACTATTTTGTTTAATTCTTTTTCTTTCTGCTTTTCTGTGAGATTGTCAGAAAGAGTTATAATTTTTTTCTCACGTATTTTAGAGCCGTCTATACGGTACCCATTTGATACCACAATTTTATATTTATTTGGGCCTAATTTTTCTATACTGGCCATATGTACCACCTACTTAATAATGGTTTTTAATATAATCTATAACTTTGTTTTTCATATTCATTAATTTATTTTTTATTTGTTGTTGTGACGTAAAGATTTAAGATTACTACCAAACTCACTATCTTCATCGGCTAACTGTTTTAGCTTAAGCAGTTCTGCGTATTTTTTAAGTTCCTCTATATTTTCAGGCTTTAAACCATATTTTTCATAGATAGTTTCTTCCATTGTTTTGTCATTTAATTTGTCCCTTGATGAGCTTATGCCAAGTATATAATCTGACGGCACCTGAAATATATCAGAAAGTTTCCTAATAGTATCATCAGTTAAAGGTATTCTGCCAGTTTCGTATTTTGATACTGTGGCTTTTTGTACGCCTAAAAGATTACCTAAATCCTCTTGTTTCCAGCCTTTTTCTTCTCGGAGTTCTTTTATTTTATTCATTTTAAGTACCTCATATAAGTGTTAGATTATTTGATAATAATTATATAGTATCCTATTAGGAAAATCAGCAAAAAATCCTAATAGGATATTTTTAACAAAAAATAGGTTGACAGTTTCCTAAAAAGCAATTAATATAAAAATATCTTAATAAGAAACTTAAAGGAGGGAGAGAAGTGTATAAGAATTTAAGAGAACTGAGATTAGCAAATAAAATTCCGGTAACTGAATTTCTTGAAAAGTTGGGACTATCAACAAAATCCGCATATTATAAGAAAGAAACTGGGCTTGTTCCGATAACTTTAGAGGAGGCTAAAAAGATAGCCGATATATTTGATATGCCTATTGAAGAGATTTTTTTTAATCAAAAAGTTTCGTAATAGGAAATTATATAGAGGAGGGGTAGTATGATAGTTGGAATTAAAAAGGCTGCTGAACTTACGGGGCTTTCCGAATGGGAACTGCGAACAGGAGCCAAAAAAGGCAAGTATCCATTTTACCGTCCAGGCAGCGGCAAAGCAAACGCGCCATATATGTTTGATGTAGATTTGTTAGTGGAAGCAATAAAAAAGGAATGTATAAAAAATGCAGAAGAACAAAAAGAGTTAATTGAACAAGAAGAAATGTATAGTTTTAAAAATATGAAGATTATAAAATAAACGGCAGACAGTAATGACTGACTGCCGAAATAGAATAATCACAAATGATTATTCGTAATGTGTCCACATACGAAAAACTTTAACGATTTTTTTATCTTGTGCTTGCTTTGAAAGAAGAATTTTATACATCACCATTCATCCTCAGGGTCGTAAGGTGTGAATTCTTCTATTGGCTCATCCGCCGCTTTTTTGATACTTTCAGTCATATCTGGAACAGATTGGAGATAAAGAGTTTCTTGAATAGCATTCCAATCGTTTTCAGATATAAGGACAGCGTTATTTCCGTTATTATTGTAGATTAATACTGGTTCAGATGAAGAGTTTACATCTCTAACAAGTTGATATAAATTCTGTCTTGCGTTAGTGATATTAACTACTGACATAAATATCACCTCCTGAATTTTAATTACATTATATTTTTACTCACATACCTCATGGCGAGGTGCGACTGAAAGATAAGCCCGCAAATGTGAGCAAGTTATAAGGCTAATCGTTTTCTATAATGTTGCAAACCTTTTTTATACATTCGTTAAGTTTATCTTGTCCTAAATGGCCTATTTTATATAGGATTAGTTTTTCATCAAGTGTAAAAATTTTATTTGGACGAATGTTACTATCGACTTGGAGTGAGCCAGAAGCAAAATCTGCTTCTAATAGTGGTATCGCATAATTATCTTTTATATTTTTTGAAGTAATTTGAAGCATGATGTAATCATCACCTTTTATGTTAGATAAAATGAGGGCAGGACGTCTTTTTGAAGCACTTAAATCTGTAAAGGGAAAAGGTAGAACAATAACATCACCCTTTATAAATTTTGCCATGCAGTATCCTCCTCATCATTCAGCCAGTCTTTAGCCAGACTTATTTCACTTAAAAGAGCATTGTTGGTTTCATCATCTTCGCTTAAGACAAATTTTACAAAAGCGAGTATTATATTTAATTTGTTTTCTGGAGCATTGGATATTAAATTTTCAATTAACTTTTGAGTTGACATATTTATCAATCCTCCTTAAAAAATACATATAAATTATATTATATGATAACTAAAAACATCAATCGTTAACAGGTGGGTATGGTCTTGTAAGAGTAACTTTATAAGGGTTAGGCTTAATGTATTTGCCCCATTTAGTGTATATATATTCTGTATTATCAACAGGGGATAAATACCTTTTAATGACGTCAGTAATTTCTTTATTGTAAAGATTAATATCATCAACAGTTGATATTTTAAACTTTAATTCCTTTTTGTTTTCATTTGGAATTATAAGTGTTATTTGAGAATCATTTGATATGACACGAACAATCCATTTACGAACATTGTTTTTATAAAGTATAGCAAAATATGACTCAGTAACTTTATATGTTATGTCATTCATTTCAACTAAATCATTAAGCATATTTTTTACTATAAAAAGAATGTCAAGTTCAAGGTCAGTTGGAGCAGGCTGTGCCGTATCTGATGATGTAACTACATATCCGGACTCATTAACTATAGAAGTCATTTTTTTCTTAACAAGTTCGTCAATGTAGTCATTTATTGATTTTTTAAGTATGGGCCTATATCTGTCTATAACATTTTGAGTTTTTGGTCCTTTATAAAAATCTTTCAAAAATAACTTAACGAACTCATCGGATGGATTATTTATATTCGACTGGAGTTCCTGTCTAAAATAATATGTAGATTTTAGAATGGAGGCATTGTCAGTGAGTTTTTCTATGTCAAATTCGTCTTTACGGAATTTTTGTATCTCTACTATGTCTTGCTCTGAAAGGTTAAAGATATTGAATTCATAAAAAGGGTCTTTATCCATTTTGTTTGTTTCGGCAAGGTCGGTATAAAATTTATAAATTACGCCGTTTGTTAATATGGCAAATTTAGCACTGGTTGTAGAAAAATATCTGAAAAGCTGGGAGTCATGCTTTTCAAGTTTCTTATTAATAACTTTTGCCTCAATAAGGATTACAGGATTTCCGTCCATGAGTATAGCAAAATCAACCTTTTCGCCTTTTTTTATACCAACATCAGCCGTAAATTCAGGGCAGAACTCTTTTGGATTAAATATATCATACCCAAGGAGATTAAAGAAGGGTGCAATCATTGACATTTTTGTTGCCTCTTCTGTTTGAATACTGTCTTTTATAGATGATAGCCTTGCGGCAAATTGCTGAAGTTCGTCTTTAAAATCCATAAATATTCCTCCCTGTGTATAATTAAATATTTTTATTTACATTTTACCACAGGTTGTGTCCTATTAGGAATATTTTAAATAAATTTTTCTTGATATTATGACAACTTGGATTTTAATGTGCTTTGGCAAAAATATTAAACAACTATTTGTAAGAACACAGGATTTTAACCAAAGAGAGAACTACTTCTTGTTCATGGGCATTAAGCTTTGAGTATAGGTCGAGCAGTTCTTGATGGTTTGAAGGCTCAATATCAGACTGAATTAAGGTATCAATGGATATATTTAAGTATTTGCAAATACGATATATCTTGTCAAAAGAAGGGCTTTTTAATCGTCCAGCTTTCCAATCACTAAAGAAGCTGGTATTAATTTCACATGATTTAAGGCAATCCTTTTCAACAATGTTCTTATTTTTCATTATTTCTAATAGTGATGAGAGCAAAGTAGCATTAATATCCATAAATACCTCCAATTTAATAGAGCAAAGTTATAACAGTTTGGCTTTGATAAATCCAATAACCTCATCTTTGCTTCGTTCGTCGAGTTGGGAAAAAAGGCTAATGACCTCTTTAAGGGTAGAGTCATTTTGCAATTGAGTAGAACAGTCTTTATTATTTAAAAGCCAATCTAAAGATATATTTAAATCATCGGCAATTTTACTTATTACTTCAATATTTGGAATAGAAGGTTTTGACTTTTTCATGTTGTCAATGACACTTTTGCTTAAATTGTTTTTAATGAGCATTTTGTTTACGCTTCCATATTCCTTTTTGGAGTATGTTTCAATGATTTTAACAATATCTTGGATTTCGCGCATGAAAGCCCTCCTAAGAATATTTCATAAATTTAAGGAAAATATATTGACTTCCGTAAATTTAAGGATTATAATACACTCATAGTTAAGAAATTAAATAATAATTACTTAATCAATAATTATACCACACTAACTTAGCTTG
>CAJFUS010000064.1 GCA_904420235.1 Candidatus Neoanaerotignum tabaqchaliae | reverse complement strand
GTTTTAGTAGCGGCAGGCGCCATAGCGATTTCACCGGCAGTTGATAAAAATGTAGAAGCTGCTCCAGTTAGGGCCACAGCCACAACAAATGACCCTGCTCCAAAATATGTGTTCCTTTTTATTGGCGACGGAATGAGCTATCCTCAGATACAGTCGGCCAGCGACTATCTTGGAGCTTTAGAGCAAGGAAACACTCCCGAAATTTTAAAGGGTGGAGAATCCCTTTCATTTATGGAATTTCCTGCGGCCGGAAGCGCTACAACATTCGACTCAACATCATTCTGTCCAGATTCCGCATCAACGGCAACATCAATATCAACAGGATATAAAACATACAGCTCTGTTATAAATATGGACGAAACAAAAACAATAGAGTATGAAACAATAGCCGAAAAGCTTAGAGACCAGCTTGGATATAAAATAGGCGTAATAACAACAGTAAACCTTAACCACGCCACACCAGCCGCGTTCTATGCCCACCAGCCAAGCAGAAACAACTATTATGAGATTGGCGAGGAAATGGTTGAAAGCGGATTTGATTATTTTGCCGGCGGCGCTCTTCTTGAGCCTGAAGGTGAGGAAAACAATAAAGAAAGCATTTACTCCCTTGCCGAAAAAGCCGGATATAATGTAATTACAACTCAGACACAGGCCGAAAATCTTACATCGGAATCAGGAAAATCAATAGTAATTGGCGAAACTCTTGCCGACAGCGATTCCCTTTCATATGACAACGACAGACAAAGCGATGAATGGGCTTTAAGCGATTATGTTAAAAAAGGCATAGAGGTTCTTGACAACGACAACGGCTTCTTTATGATGGTTGAAGGCGGAAAAATAGATTGGGCCTGCCACGCCAATGATGCCGGAAGCTCCATAGCCGACACTCTTGCACTTAACGACGCCGTTGAGGAGGCCGTTAACTTTTATAACGAGCATCCTACCGAGACACTTATAATAGTAACTGGCGACCATGAGACAGGCGGTCTTACAATAGGATATGCAGGAACAAACTACGATACATTCCTTGCTAACCTTTCAAACCAAAAAATATCATACGCCAAGTTTGATGAGGAATATGTTGCCAGATATAAAGCCGAAAACACTCCTTTTGAGGAAGTTTTAGCCGATATTAAAGACAACTTCGGCCTTATGACAGCTGATGACCCTGACGCTTCCGAAAATGAGAAACTTGTACTTACTGATTATGAGCTTTCAAAACTTAGAGCGGCTTACGACAAGTCACTTTCAGGCGAGGCCGTTGATGAAAGCAATCAGGAGGAATATGTGCTCTACGGAACATATGAGCCTTTAAGCGTTACAATAACACACATATTAAACAACAAGTCGGGAATTAACTTCTCATCATACTCACATACTGGACTTCCAGTAGGCGTTTTCGCTATGGGTAATGGCGACGAGCTGTTTAACGGATATTACGACAACACCGATATATACGACAAAATGGCTGATATTCTTAACATAGATTAACATTTGCAAAACCATATTTTTTCATAAAATAAAACCCCTTAAAGTGATTGTGGTACGGTTTTTCCCGTACCGCTTTCGCTTGCCCAAAAACTATTCGCCAAGCCGCGAAAGTTAACGGCGTTTACCGCGCCTTTAAAATCAGCTAAACATTGAAAATGGCGCTGATTTTATAAGTACTTTCCGCCGCCAAAACGGCAGCGGACTTTGTTGGTTAAAAAACATGCTAAGGAGAATGAAATGAGCGACAAACTTAAATACAATATGCCTGTTATAGTATGCATTATACTTTTGGCAGTTTTACTTATTATACCTACCGGATATGAGGACGCCGTAATATACAAAGGAACTGACAGATGTGCGGCAAGGGTTATAAGCGTAAACAACAGCGCTATAATAGACACCGGTCTTATCCGCTCCGGAGAGCAGACATGTCAAATAGAGTTGCTTGGCGGAAAATTCAAAGGCCAAACAACAGAAGGATACAATGTTCTTAACGGCTCTCTTGAGTCTGACAAAATTTTTTCTCCCGGAGATAAAGTCCTTGTTGTTATAGACTATAAAGACAATAATATAATTTCCGTTAATATGATTGACCATTACAGAATAAATCTTGAGCTTATACTTGCTTTGTGCTTTGTGGCCTTTCTTGTTATAGTGGCGGGAAGAACAGGCATACGAGCCATTTTATCATTTATAATAACAGTGCTTATGATTTGGAAGGTTCTCGTTCCTCTTTACCTTAACGGATTTGACCCTATAATAACCGGTTTTATAATAACAACAGCTCTTACGGTAATAATAATATCCCTTGTTTACGGCTTTGAGGCAAAAACCTTGGCGGCTGCTGGCGGAGCCGTTTTAGGACTTCTTGTTACTGCCGTTTTGGGAATAATATTTACCGGAAGCTTCAAAATACATGGCGCTATAATGCCAAACTCCGAAAGCCTTCTTTACAGCGGATATCAGCACCTTAATCTTACAAAAATATTTATGGCAAGCATATTTATAGGCTCCTCCGGCGCCGTTATGGATTTGGCCGTTGATATAACCTCAGCCGTAAATGAGGTTATATGCAAAAAGCCGGACATATCGGCAAAAGAGGCCGCCATAAGCGGAATGAACGTGGGAAGGGCAGCCATGGGAACAATGACAACAACGCTTCTTTTGGCCTATTCAGGCGGGTATATAGCTCTTTTAATGGTATTTATGGCTCAGGGAACTCCTGTGTTTAATATACTTAATTACAAATATGTATCATCAGAAATTATTGACACAATAGTAGGCAGCTTCGGTCTTGTAAGCGTAGCTCCATTCACCGCGGCCGTAAGCGGATTTCTGCTTACAAGAAAGAAAAGCGCGCAAATCCAAAATGAAACTGACGGAAATTCCGCTGAAAATGCCACATCTAATATTTAAATTAATTTAAAACATGACATATAACAGTAAGCAAAAAAGCGTTGGGAGAAAATAATTTCTTCCAACGCTTTTTTACGCGCAATAATTATCCACTTGCATAATAAAGCTGTAAATATAAATCGGATAGATGAAATCACCGCGTTGTTTTATTGATACAAGTAAAAACGGCACAGCCAAAGCCATGCCGTTTTTAACAAATATTTTATTGTGAAGCCTTAACCTTAATCCAAAGCTCTGAAAGCATTTGTCTTAAAACCTCATTGTCGTTAAATACCTCGTCCTTCTCATAGTTCTCTCTTGGAAGGTACGCTTCATTTCCTTCATACTCCCCGCCCTCGCCTGACATATCGGCAAGAACCTCTTTGTTTGTTGAGGCGTATCCTACTGTTGAGCTGTTGTCATAGGAAGCGTCATATGAAAGAATATAGTTTATAAACTCGTGGGCTAATTTTGGATTCTCAGCGTTTTTAGGAATAACCATAGAATCAACCCAAATATTTGTACCCTCAGCTGGCATTGAATAGCTCATATCCTCGTTTTCCGAAAGTATATAAGCCGCGTCGCCGCTGTAAACAACTGCCATATCCATAGCTCCGCCGGCCATATTGTCTATAACCTCGTCTGTAACATATACAGGGTCCATTGTATTGTTAAGCTCAACAAGCCAGTTATAGGCCTCGTTTATCTCGTCTTCATTTTCTGTGTTCATTGAGTAGCCAAGGGCCTTAAGGGCAACCATGAAAGAGTCCCTCTCTGAATCGTACATGTAAATTCTTCCCTTATAATCGGTGTTTTTAAGCACGCTGTATCCCTGCTCCTCTACAACTTCTTTAGGCACATTGTTGTGGTTATAAACAATGCCTACTGTTCCCCAGAAATAAGGCACCGAATACTCGTTGTTAGGGTCAAAAGCTAAGTTTTTAACTCCGTCGGCAAGGTATTCCATGTTAGGTATAAGACTTAAATCAAGTTTCTGAAGCCTATCCTCTTTTATAAGCCTTTCTATCATATAATCAGAGGGAACAAGAACATCATAAGAGTCTCCCGACAAAAGCTTTGTATACATCATTTCGTTTGAATCGAAATACTCAACTATTACGTCAACTCCAAACTGCTCCTCAAAATTGCTTATTACGTCCTCTCCAAGGTACTCTCCCCAGTTATACAGTTTAAGTGTGTCGGAGCCATATTTCTCAACTGCGTCAACTGACGATGACGTTGAGCCCTGAGAACCTCCGCAACCTGCTAAAGAAACAACTGATACTGCACATACCGCCAATAAAGAAATAAATTTTTTCATTCCTTAACCCCTTTCTGTTTTTTTGATTTTAATAAAGGTAAAACATTTATAATTACCAGAGCTACCGTTATTATAAATATTATTACGGTGGAAAGCGCGTTTATTGAAGGATTTATACGCTTGCTCATGGTGTAAACAAGTATTGATATGTTGCTTACTCCGTTTCCGGTTACAAAATAAGATATTATAAAGTCGTCAAATGACATTGTAAAAGCTATAAGGGCGCCTGAAATAACTCCCGGCATTATCTGCGGTATTATAACTTTTATAAGAGCCTGCCAAGGAGTGGCCCCCAAATCAAGGGCGGCATCGGCTATATTGGGGTCAAGAGACCTTAGTTTCGGCCCAACGCTTAGCATTACGTACGGCGTACAAAACATTACATGAGCCGCCAACATTGTTAAATATCCCTTCTGCACTCCAAGGGCGCTGAAAAACATTAAAAGCCCTATGGCAGTAACTATTTCAGGATTCATTATAGGAAAATCGTTTATTCGTTCCACAATGGATTTAAGTATTTTATTTGATTTTGACAGTCCTATCGCCGTTATTGTGCCTATAACCGTTGATATTGCCGTAGCCAATATAGCTATTGTAATTGTTGTTCCAAGGGCGCTCATCATGGTATCATCGGAAAGCATGCGTTCATACCATTGAAGCGAAAAGCCGGACCAGCGAGTGAGCGACCTTTTTGAGTTAAAGGAAAATATAACAGTATAAACTATTGGCATGTAAAAAAATACCATCATCAAAAGCAAAAACGCCTTTGAGAATATTTTTCCGCTTTTTTTCACTTTCCTCCGCCTCCCATCATTTCCTCGCCTTTGTCAAGCTTCTTTGTAACGTACATGGAAATCATTATTATAACGGCCATTATAAGGGATATGGCGCTTCCAAAATTCCAGTCTCCCGATGTAAGGAACTGATTTTCTATTACGTTTCCAATAAGCACATATTGTCCTCCGCCAAGCAGCTTTGGTATAAAGAAACTTGAAACGGCCGGAAGAAAAACAAGCGTTATTCCGCTTATAACTCCCGGAAGAGAAAGAGGCAGTGTTACTCTTAAAAAGGCCTGAACTTTATTGGCCCCTAAATCACTGGCGGCTTCCAAAAGACTTTTGTCCATTTTTGTTAAGGACGTATATATTTGAAGTATCATAAACGGTATGAAATTATAAACCATTCCTAATATAACCGCAAAGCCTGTGTGAATCATTTTTATCGGCCCTATTCCCAAAAAGCCCAAAATGGTGTTTATAAGACCGTCATCCTGAAGCATTCCCATCCACGCGTATGTACGCACAAGCATGTTAATCCATGTTGGTATAGTAACAAGCATTATAAGCATATATTTTTTTCTGCCTTCGGAATTGGCTATTATGTATGCCGCAGGATAGCCCAGTATTATACATATAATCGTTGTGGCAACGGCTATAATAAGAGACCTTTTAAGTACGTCAAGGAATATAGGGTCGCTGAAAAACTTTGCAAAATTACTGAAAGTGAACTGTATTGTTGTTACACTGTTTCCTTTTGTTGTGAAGGCGTACATAAGTATAAGCAGCATAGGAGCAACTATAAGAAGGCATATCCAAACAACATAAGGATAGGCCATTGTTTTAAACTGTCTCACTAAAATCAGCTCCTTTCCTTAGACATTATATGTATATCCTCCGGGTCAAACGTAAGGCCCACAATATCCCCTTCTTTATACTCCTTTGTGGTGTCTATTTTATACTGATAGCCTTCTGTTTTAAATGTTACCGAATATTCTCCGGGCACTATATTCTCTGGGTCAAAATCATACTCCACATAGGTTATGTCAACGGCAGTGTCGTCGTCAAGGCTCCAAGCCGAGGCGTTTGCCCAAGTTCTAAGGTCTGTTTCAAGGGCTACGCTTTCTTTAATCTCGTCAATTTTTTTGAAGAAATTAACGGCAAATATCTCTTCGTTATACTCGCTGCTTACTTTTTTGTTCTCGTCGGCCACAATCATGTTTGCCGTAACCATTGTTCCGGCTTTTGTTGAAAACGTAACGGGATATGTTCCGTTTTGTTTATTTATCTTATACTCTACTTTGTTTATTGAAACAAACTCGTCGGTTTCAGGGTTCCATGCCTGAGCGTCAGCTCTCGCTATTATGTCGGCTTCCGTAAGCTCGTCAACGTCGGCGGCGTCAAGATAAAAATCGTTGGCGCTCATTCTCTCGTTGGCTCTTACGTTATAAACCGAATTATCCTCCGAAACGTTCATCTTAACGGTAATGCTTGTTCCGGCCCTTGTTTCAACTATGGTTTCATAATGAACGCCTTTAAAAAGCACCGATTTAACAATACCCTTTAATTTGCCCTGCTCTTTTGCAACTATGTCTATGTCCTCCGGCCTTATAACAACATCAACCTTCTCATTTTCCTCAAAACCGGAATCAACACATTCAAATTTTTTGTCCTCAAAAACAACCTCATAGTCCTTTGTCATAACGCCGTCAATAATGTTGCTTTCGCCTATGAAATTTGCCACAAACACGTTTTTAGGCTCGTTGTATATATCCGTTGGAGTGCCTATCTGCTGTATTTCCCCGTCCTTCATAACAACAATTTTGTCGGACATTGTAAGGGCTTCCTCTTGGTCGTGGGTTACATATATAAATGTAATGCCAACTTCCTGCTGTATCCTTTTAAGCTCGTGCTGCATTTCTTTCCTAAGCTTAAGGTCAAGGGCCCCAAGTGGCTCGTCAAGCAAAAGTACCCTCGGCTCGTTAACAAGGGCTCTCGCTATGGCAACCCTTTGCTGCTGCCCTCCGCTCATTTGAGTTATGCTTCTTTTTCCATAGTCCTCAAGGCCAACCAGCTTAAGCATACGCATAACCTTTTGCTGTATAACGTCTTTCGGCTCTTTTTTTATCTTAAGGCCGAATGCCACGTTGTCGTAAACGTTCATGTTTGGAAAAAGAGCATATTTTTGGAATACTGTGTTTATTTCTCTTTTGTACGGCGGAACCTTGCTTATTTCTTGGCCGCCGAATATTACCTCGCCCTCGTTTTGAGTAAGAAACCCGCCAAGTATCCTTAAAAGCGTTGTTTTTCCGCAGCCCGACGGACCAAGGAGAGTAACAAATTCGTTTTCGTATATATCAAGATTTATACCTTTAAGAACAAGCTGTCCGTCAAAGTTTTTAACAATATTTTTGAATTGTATAAGCTTTACAGGTTCCAATTAAAAAGCCTCCCGTCAAAATAGTGGCGGCGTTGATACCCAAAGTACAACCGCCTTGGTTTTCCTCTCGTTTTTTATATAATGAAAATTTTTGCCGTTAAGATAGAAGGTTTCTCCCTTCTTAACCGTATACTCCTTCTCGCCGTTAACAAGCACTACGCGTCCCTCAAGAACATAGCCGAACTCCTCGCCATCGTTCGGATTAACGTCAAAAGTCTTCATTCCCGGCTCAATTTCAACAACTATCGGCTCCATCTCGTTTTTCTGTGAGTTTGGTATAACCCAGTTAACAGTGTAGCCGTCTCTTTCATCAACAAAAAAATCGTTTTTCTGGAACACACATTTCTCGTCCTGCTCCTCTTTAAAAAAGTCCGAAAGTGAGGTTCCCAATGCTTCCAAAATATCATAAAGCGTCGCTATTGAAGGTGATGTAAGATTTCTTTCCAGCTGCGAAAGAAATCCTTTCGTAAGTTCACAGCGGCTCGCGAGTTCCTCAAGAGTAAGACCTTTTTTAAGCCTGAGCTTTTTAATTCTTAACCCTATATCCACTATAAAGCCCCCTGATGATTATATATACTAAATTTTAATATTATTATTGCTAAACCAAAAACATTATACTACATGTTTTGCCGATTTCAATAGTGATTAAACAAATAATTTAATTTTATTAAACTAATACAATAACAAACTCCTTTAAACCATTGGCATTGGATATTTTTTAATAAAAAAGCCGGAAAAATATAATAATTTTATATCAATCCGGTTTATAAAAGTATATTTTAAATTTTACATTACTAAACTTTTATCTAAGTTTTTTAACACTTTCGGCCTTATTGTAAAATCCCTTTAAAAAAACAGCTATAACAAAAATATTCCTCGCAAGCCTTGCGGCCGGGTATACTTTGTATCTTATAAATTTATACTTTTTTACTATATTTTTCACTTTCACAAATTACGCCTCCGTTTTTATTGAACACTTTTAAAAATTCTGCTACTATATATTTAAAAGGAGAATTAATATGATTAAAATTATAGCTTCGGATTTAGACGGAACATTTCTTAACGCCAAAAAGGAAATAACACCTCGACTTGCGGCCATACTTGAAAAGGCCCATGAAAAAGGCGCCATACTTGTGCCCGCAACCGGAAGACCGCTGTTTTCAATACCTCCGGCCGTAATGGAAATACCTTCCGCCAAATATATAATAGCATCAAACGGTGCTTCCGTATACAGGCGCGGAGATAAAAAGCCCATAATATCAAACTGCCTTAATCCCTATACATCGGAAAAGATATTTAATATGTCTTCCGGCCTTGATATTATAACCGAGATTTTTATAGACGGACAAGCTTATATAAGCCGAGCGCATCTTAAAAGTCTTGAAAATGCCGGCTTTTCACAAACACGGATTAATTATATAAAATCCACAAGAATTTCTGTGGACGATTTATATATTATTTTAAAAGAAAACATAAACAAAATAGAAAACATAAATCTTATATTCCAAAGTATGTCATTAAGAGAGAATTTCCGCGTCAACATAAATAAAAGCATAGATGCCTGCGTAACAACGTCATCGCCAGACAACATAGAAATAGGCTCTCCAAAGGCCACAAAAGGCTCCGCCCTTAGGGAATTGGCTCAAATGCTCAATATAGACAGGGAAAACATAATAGCCTTCGGCGATAACGAAAACGACATGGACATGCTTAAATTCGCTGGAACCGGCGTTATTATGGAAAATGCCGACAGTTCTCTTAAATCCGGCGCCGACATTGTTGCCCCTTCCTGCGATAATTTCGGAGTTGCCGCCATACTTGAGAAATACATATAACAACCTAATATTAAAACGCCACCGAAAATTCCAAGCCATGTTAAATTGAGCATGGCTTTTATAATCAGCTCCACCCGAAAGATTAAAATTAAACATATTCTTTATACAAGTTATGAGCTTGTATCCCTTTCTAATTTTTTTCTTCCAAGCCGGAAACTTTTCCGCAGTCATAAATAAATATATTTGTATTTTAAAACATAGTTTTTCATTTT
>CAJFUS010000063.1 GCA_904420235.1 Candidatus Neoanaerotignum tabaqchaliae | reverse complement strand
GATTTAATTTTTTACAGTACGCATTACTATATATTGGTTTAACACACCCTCACATAATATGGAACATCCGGCTATAATATTCACAGCCAAAGCCTCAACCAAACAGCTTATCATAAGCAGCGTTCCGCATGCTCCAGATGCTATGGCCGCTGTAAGTGCCACTCCCCACAGCTCAAGACCAAACCGTTTAGCGTCAATAGACATTTGTATTTTAAATAAGCTGTCTGATAAAATTATAAGGCCAAGCAAAAGCGGCAGGTGTGTTCCCATGTTTTCTCCTAAGGTTAATATCAATACCCCAAGAACCATAATCAGCATGCCAAAAGCGAAATCATATTGAAAGGCCAAGCAATACAGGTCTTTGGAAAAATAACCTGTTATTTTTATAACGCCATATACAATAAGCATTGAACCGCTTGCAAAACGTAATATGTCCGGAGGTATATCCGAAAATAATATAAGAATAAGACCTGCCACATAAAACGCTACGGACATGGCGATGTATCCGTCTTTCGCTATTTTCAGTTTTCTCAAGATACTTTCACCGCCTTCCTTTTATGCTTAAATATTAACCTGTCATAAAAAAATCAACAATAGACAAAATAGACCGCTTTGTTTAAAAATTAGGCATTTACCGCCAAATTGCCTAAAAATTCGTCATATAAAAACAAATCTCCGCAAGTATAATTATATATTCAGAATATATCGCTAAATTCAAATAAAGCGAACAAGTTTCTGTCAACACAGTACTTTCTCATATATAAATTTTATTAAAATCCAAATTGTGTATTCCATGATACAATACACAATCAGAACCTTAGTTTTAATAGTTCCCTCCGATTATTTATGCGGCCAACCGTACTTTTATTTATAATTTGAAGCATTTTCACCAAAAATAAATACAGCTTTTAAGCATATATGTAAATTTTATTTATCTATAACAAAAAAGGCCGCTTTAAAACCTGCGGCCAATCATTAAAAACTAAAACTATAAAAACAAATTCATTTTATTTTCTTGTCATAGCTCAATAAAGTTTCACTCACATATTAATTACTCCAGCCTCACTATAAATTAATATCCGTCTCATATAAGTCATCAATCAATATATAATTACAACCATACTTTTGGCACATTTCCGAACATTTGGCGTTTTCTTTAAGTACAAATTCCTTTGTGCACCAGCTATCATCAATACGTTTTTCAATTTTATTGGCGTATTTTTTTATATCTAAAAAGTGACTTTTTATATAATTTGCACTCATAACAAGGCAAAAATGATGGATATTACTTAAATACTCCTCTGAAAAATCCTTTTTCCAGTCATATGGTATATACCCACCCTCAACAATAAGATTTTGTCCATTTTCAACAGCAGTTTTTATCATTTCCCTGATAATCGGCCACAAATAGTTTTCAAGTTTGTCGTCATCTTCCGGTGTAAGGCTTGTGTTTTCGCTGCGTATCAGTCCCATTTTTAAAAGGTCAACAGACAAATATGGATATTTATACTTTTCAAGAAGTTTTTGAGCCAACAATGTTTTCCCCGTATGCGAAGCTCCTGAAATTAAAATAATCATCTTATCATCTCTCAAAATTCACTGCCATTTGCGGCTGTTTTAATATTCTTTCTTTAATATTGGTTTATTAATAGAATTAAGCAACTATTGCAAAATCACTTAAATTTTGACATCATTTGCCTCTAATAAAAACCTAATATAGTAATCAACCTGAATTATATATTAGAGGATTTTATATTCCAAATAAATCTCTTAAAATTGATAATATATTTTTAGTTCTTTTAACTACCTTTATAAAAAATAATCTATAATACGGCCTATAATACTAAAAATAGCCTCAGTTGCAAATTCAAATACACTTGACATAATGCCATTTTTTTGAGATTTGCTTTTGTTTCTTTTTCCTATTTGCTCCAAATCGGCTCTTTCGCTGTTTCTAACTCTTATGGTATTGTTCCCGTCAGCGCTGTATTTTGCCAAATACCCATTCTCAATCCTTTTTTCCATTTCAATAAAGTCTTCATTTTGTTTTTTCCAAAACATTCCCGCACCTCCTAAAATGGATACTGCGTTTTTATTTATTCTCTTTTTGTTTTTATGAAGCTGTCCTTAAAAAATAGAAAGACACCAAACATAATAACAATTCCGCCTATTAACGTTCCATTGTCTGGAACCTCGGCATTAAATACAAAGCCAAGTATAGCCGCTGCAAAAGGCGTTATAAACATATAGTTGCTTACTGACGAGGTGTTTTCTGCCTTAGAAAAAGCCTCCGCCCACAATATATATGCTATGGCGCTTGAAAAAACACCAAGTATAATTATGTAAGCAATGCTTACCGCTGATACTGCCTGTAAAAACTCACTTATGCCGCTTTTAGCAAAAATACAAAGCATAATTGAGCCTAAAAATATGCTGTACGAGCTTGCAGTTAAAGGCGTATATTTCTTGGTTATTTTTTTCTGTATAAGATTATATGTGCTTAAGCTTACGGCAGCCAGCAAAAGCCATATAATTCCTTTATTAAGTGTAAACGTCCCGCCTATAAGTGTAAGAAGTACAATGCCTATAAACTCTATGGCAATAGCAAACCACTGCCTTGTAACAAGTTTTTCACCATATATAAATCTTGCAAAAAACGCTGTCATAACCGGAACTGTGGCTATTATTATGCTGCTTGTAGCCGAAGACAGCATTCCCGTTCCCAAGTTGAAGAAAATCATATAAACAAAAAAACCAGCCGCTCCCGAGGCTGCGAACATGGGCAAATCTTTAAATTTAGGCGGACGCACTTTTTTAATAAGCACCACAAATATAAGAAAGGCCGACGCAGCCGCGTATCTTAAAAATCCAAGGGAAAAAGGCGAAAAAAACTCCATAGCCAGCCGTGAAAACACATAGGATAACGACCATAAAATAACCGTAGACAACGCGTATATATGATAACTTTTGAAAATATTCATAACCCCCACCCCTTAAATTCTTTAATTTAAAATAAGTATAACTAAAACAATATTTGAAAGCAATAAAATATGATAATCATCTTTATAAAACAACATCTTCAAATGAGTATTACAAACCAAAATACTTTAAGGCCAATTTCAAAAAGCATAAGTCAAATCAGAATAAGCTTTTTAGTGTCTAATCAAACATTCGTGAAAAACCATAACATTTAAATCTAAAAATTAAATTGCCGCTTCAAATAACAAATAAAAAAGAGAATCCTAAAAGCTATAAAAGCAGCTTAACGGATTCTCTTTTTATTTAAATTTAATACAATAAATTTATTAGGCTCGCATTTTCTTAATTTCCTCAATCATTGCCGGAATTACCTGAAGCACGTTTCCAACAATGCCCACATTAGCAATCTCAAAAATAGGAGCGTCCTCATCTTTGTTTATGGCAACAATATAGTCGGAACCAACCATGCCTGTTACATGCTGTGTGGCTCCCGAAATTCCGCAGGCAATATAAAGCTTAGGAGCTACAATTTTGCCTGACTGTCCAATTTGGTGAGCCTTTGAAATCCAGCCTGACTCAATAGGTGCTCTTGTTGCTCCAACAACTCCGCCAAGAAGGTCAGCAAGCTCTTTAACAAGGGCAAAATTTTCAGGCGAACCCATTCCGCGTCCTCCCGCAACTATAACCTCAGCGTCCTCAAGATTTACGGACTCCGAGATTTCTTTTACAACATCGGCAATTTTTGTTTTAACATCGCCGTCTTTAAGTGTTACAGTTTCTTTCACAACATTGGCAGAAGCGTCGGAAACCTCGGCTTTTTTAAATACGCCGCCTCTTATTGTACCCATTTGAGGCCTTGTGTCAATAACGTTGTCGGCAAGTATATTTCCGCCGAAAACAGGGCATGTAAACACAATTTTTCCGTCGTCCCCAAGCTTAACGCCCACAGCGTCGGCGGCACAGCCTGTGTTAAGTTTAGCGGCAACCCTCGGGGCCAAATCTTTTCCATTTGGAGTAGCGCCTATAAATACAGCCTCTGGGGAATATTTTTCGCAAAGCTGAGCTAAAGCCGCAGCATACTCATCGGAAGAATATGTTTCATACTCAGGAGCATCAACTGTTATAACACAGTCGGCGCCATAGTTGGCGGCCTGCTTAGCAGCCTCGTCAACGCCGCTTCCAATAATAACGGCTGCTGTTTTCAGTCCTTTTGCCGCCGCTATTTCCTTTGCCGGAGAGAGCATCTCTAAACCAACGTTCTTAATTGCTCCGCCGGCTGTTTCCATAACTACAAAAATGCTGTTTTCCATCTTTAAAATCCTCCCTCCTTAAAATACCTTGGCTTCAGCAAGAACGGCCATGGCTTTAGCCATAGTGTCCTCAAGCGTTTTCTCGTTAATTTTTACGCCGGCCTGTTTTTTAGGAGGTTCTGAAAGTG
>CAJFUS010000062.1 GCA_904420235.1 Candidatus Neoanaerotignum tabaqchaliae | reverse complement strand
TGTTTTGACCTGCCCCGTTTTCCGCTGCCCTAAAAAACATTGATTTTACTGGGTTTTTTCATGTTTTCTTATGGCAACGCTCTTTTATGGGAAGGTTTTTTATATGCAGTTTTTTATTTAAATCGATATTATTAATTTAAAATATGTCAAAAATTTTGAAGTAACTGTTGTATAAATATATAATATCAAAAACTAATAGTTTTATTTTAAAATGATGATAATAAACGGATAAAATATTTTATGTTTTATAATAAAAAATTTACAGTGGCTATGATGTCAGAAATTGTTTAATAAGTTTTTTACAGCCTTGTTTGGTTTTAAAATTTTAATTATGCGCAAATATTACCAGAAAATATAAGTATTGAGAAAAACGCATATGTTTTGTATTAAAATTTATTGTTTGCTATTTTTTGTTACAAAAAGATTGTTTGGCGAACAATTAAGAAGGCTGCATAGCTCATCTATTACCTCATATCTTATGGAAGAGGTTTCGTTATTTACCATTTTGTTGAAATTTTGATAACTCATTCCAAGACGTTTATAAAGCCAGTACTTTGTTTTTCCATTTTCCTTAAGAAGATTAAGAACATTAAGCTCAACCATTTTAAACAACTCCCCTCAAATTTTATAAAAATAAAAAAAGGCGAACAGAAAAAATCCTGTCCACCTTGACATTCCAAACATTTAACTTATTTAATTAATTTTTCATAATTATACAGCAACAATCTGATTTTTTCAATATATTATTTAAAAAATTATGTATTTTTAATATATTTTAAATTTGTGGGGTAACTAATTTCTGTCTTCCTTCGTTGTCCATTTCATAGTTTTCTTTGTATATAAGCTCGCTTACAGGAACAATCTCGAAGCCTTTGTTTTTAAGTCCTTGAATTATCGTGCCAAGAGCGTCAGGAGTGTATTTTGCGTCATTGTGGAAAAGTATTATTGAGCCTTTGCCTAAATGCTTATGGTTTAAAACCTGATTGATTTCGGACTCAACGCCTCGTTCTTTCCAGTCAAGGGAATCAACGGAAAACAAGGAATAAAACTTTGTATGAGAAATATATTGTATATTGCAATAAATAGTTAGAGGTTTTAGTATGGACGCCATATACGCCAGACAGTCTGTAGATAAAAAGGATAGTATATCAATAGAGGCTCAGATAGAAAAATGCGTTTTTGAAAGTGCTGGAGATTATATTATTTTTAGTGACAAGGGGTTTTCTGGAAAGAACATGAACAGACCGTCTTTTAAAAAGATGATGAGTTTGATAAAAAAAGGCGGTATAAACCGCATAATAGTTTATAGAATAGACAGAATTAGCCGCTCTATAGCGGATTTTTCAGGATTTTGGCAGATACTTGAGAAAAATGGAGTGGATTTTTTGTCTGTTAATGAAAGGTTTGATACGTCAACTCCAATAGGCAGGGCAATGCTTTATATAGTAATGAGTTTTGCCCAGCTTGAGCGTGAAACCATAGCCGAAAGGGTTAGGGATAATTACTATGCGCGCCTTAAACGGGGAGTTTGGACTGGGGGAACGCCTCCTTTAGGATTTAGCCCAAAGCATGTGCTTATAAATGGAAAAAGAGCCTCAGTGCTTGAGGCTAATGATGACGCGGAGATTGTAAAAAAAATATTCAGTTGTTATTATAATGGGGAAAGTCTTGGAGGAGTGGCGAAAAAAGCAGCTTTAATGTGTGACAGCAGATATTGGGACGGCAGCGCTGTTTCACGAATACTTAAAAACCCTGTTTATGCTATATGCGACGCTGATGTCTATAACTATTATAGCGAAAAAGGATATATGGTTGAAAACGGAATTGAAGGCTTTAATGGTGAAAAAGCTGGAATAATTGCGGGCAGGGGAGGAGGAAAGGATTATTTTTCTCTTGCTTCTCATAAAGGATTGATAGAGTCGAAAGTGTTTTTATACTGCAATAGAAGGCTTGACTTAAACATGTCAAAGTCAGCATTTTCATATGGAAAATACTCATTTTTATCGGGAAAACTTAAATGCGGTGTATGTGGCAAGAATATAAAAATAATAATGTCAAAAAGAAAAAAATATTTGTTTTGCTCAAAGGGCTGTGAAGGGACTCATTGCGCTGATATAAATGGCATTGAGCATGATTTTTCAAGAGAAATGAATGATGTATGCCTTAGGTATTTGAATATTCATTTAAAAAAAGAAATAAACAATGAGCTTGAGCTTAAAATAAAAAAGCTTATTAAAGCTATTGAGGATTTTGATGGTATATGCAAGGATTACATAAATGAAAGGATTGAATTTTTAAACTCGATTAAATCTCAGGAAAATTGTGAAATTGACAGCAATATAGAAAGCTTTGACTTTAATAATCTGTCGTTTTATGAGAAAAAAATATTTATTGGTGTGTTTATTGAAAAAATTACTATTGAAAAGGACATTGTTACGGTTTATTATAAATTTTAGATAAATTAAATTTATTATACATATTATGGGGGTGTTGTTTATGTTTGAAAATCTTACTCCGGATGGAAAAATAAAAACTATACGCTATCTTAAGGCCACTCACGAGGATTTTGCCAAGCTTGTTAGGGAAGGAAAAAAAATAATACAAGATATAGATGATATGGAGAAAAAAACAGGTATAACAATAGCCGAGGCTGAAAAAATGGTGGAGGAAGACAGTAAAAAAGAGGTAGCTATCGACGGAGAGAGAAAGCCTGTTCTTTGGCTTTATACCTATTACGTTAAGAAAAAATCAATACTTAACGGTTACAACAAGGCTTATAAATTTCTTATGGAAGAGGGCGTTGATGAGTTACTTTTCAGTATAGGCGTAAGCAGTGAAAGTTATGGCTACAATTTCTATAAATTCTGCTTAGAGTCATTTGAGGAGGAAGAGTAATTTTACGCAGAAAGTAGGTTTTTATGCTTCACACTAAGCTTGCCATATTCGACATGGACGGACTTATATTCGATTCTGAAAGGGTATTTATGAATGAATTGGGTAAGGTTATGTTAAATTATGGCTACAAACTTACAAAAGATATATATATTCAAACGCTGGGCCTTACAGGAAAGAATCTTGAGGCTAAAATGAAGGATAATTATGGCTTGGATTATCCTTTTGCCGAAATAAGTTCCGAAGCAAGAAGGCGTGTTACCAGCTTATTTGAGAATGGGGAAGTATCCGTTAAATATGGTATACCGGAGCTATTGGCTTTTTTAAAGAAATGCGCAATACCATGTGTTATAGCATCGTCAACAAAAACAATGTATATTAAAAAGTATATATCTATTGCTGGAATAGAAGGATTTTTTTCAGACGTAATAGGCGGAGAAATGGCAGAAAGGTCTAAGCCGTACCCAGACATTTTTGTTCTTGCCTGTAATAGGAATGACATAGTGCCTGAAGAAGCACTTGTTTTTGAGGACTCTGAAAACGGTGTTAAGGCGGCTTTATCCGCTGGAATTAAAGTTATATGTATTCCTGATTTAGCGGTTCCGCCAAAAGATATTATGGATAAGGCTTTGTTTTGCGCAAAAAACGCTTTTGAGGTTGTTGAATACTTAAATAAAACCAACATTTAGGAGGAAGTGATTTTGGATTTTTATTTTTACGGCGACACAAATTATATTGAGGAAATGTTTGATTTAAGCTGTGTTGATACAGTTATATCTGACAGAGAGGAAGCGTTTAAGTTTGGATTTTTTATAAATAGACTTCCAGATATAGACGATATTGTTACAATAAAAACGGCTGACTATGAGTTTGACCCGGAATATGACTTTATAGGCGAAAGGTTTATTTTTATTGTTTCTAATGATAAAATTGGCATAAAAGAGGTTTTAAAAAAGGCACAGTCGGTGGTTGAGAGTTCTCCGTTTTTTCCGACAGATTGGGAACCTGACGGTTTAAAGAGGTATATACCAGCTTATATTATGTGTTTTAACACCATTAAGGAATGTGTAATGTTTATGGACTTTATAATT
>CAJFUS010000061.1 GCA_904420235.1 Candidatus Neoanaerotignum tabaqchaliae | reverse complement strand
TCCATATCGGCAATCATAAACTGTATAGCCTGATTTTTGCCTATTGGCTGACCAAATGTAACCCTCTGCTTTGAGTAGGCAACAGCTTCGTCTATACACCTTTGAGCAACTCCAACGGAGCCAACACCCATTATGGCTCTTGCCATATCAAGGGTTTTCATAGCTATTTTAAAGCCATCGCCCTCTTTCCCAACAAGGTTTGAGGCCGGTATCCTTAAATCTTCCATTACAACATCTGTTGTGTTTGATGTACGGATTCCCATTTTATTTTCTTCGTTTCCGGCGCTAAGACCTGGAGTGCCTTTTTCAACATAAAATGTGCTCATGCCTTTTACGCCCTTTGACTTGTCTGTCATAGCCGTTATTATATAAAAGTCGGCCACACCACCGTTTGTTATAAAGCATTTGCGGCCGTTAAGCACATACTCATCGCCGTCTTTTACGGCTGTTGTTTTGTTATTTGAGGCGTCAGAACCGGCCATTGGCTCTGTAAGGCAGAATGCGCCAAAGCCGCCATTAAGAAGTATATCGGCCGCTCTTTGGGCAAGCTCTGTGTTTCCTCCAATTATAAGAGGCTTTAAAGCAAGATTGGCAACGGATATTGTTGTAAAAAATCCGGCGTCAGCCTTTGCCATTTCCTCGTAAAGGGCGGCATGTGTTATTCTGTTAAGTCCAAGACCGCCAAGTTCTTCTGGAACCTCTATGCCGTTAAGCCCCATTTCTCCGGCTTTTTTATAAATTTCCTCAGGCCATTCTCCCGAAACATCATATTCCTTGCATTGTTCCTTCACTTCTTTTTCGCAAAATTCTCTTACGGTTTCAAGCAGGTCTTTTGCTTCATCATCAAGAATATATCCCATTTTTTCTCTCCTCAAATTTAAAAAATCTTCCTTAAAGGCGGCATGTGACGCTGCACATACCGCCCGCTTATTATTGCCAGTAATAAAAATTTTTAAAATTTACCCATTACGGCTCTTGATATTACAATACGCTGAATCTGATTTGTACCCTCATAAAGCTGGAATATCTTAGCGTCTCTTAAAAGCTTCTCTACCGGATACTCTCTGCTGTAACCATAGCCGCCAAGTATCTGTATGGCGTCAAGTGCAACCTGTACGGCCATGTCGCCGCCGTAGCATTTTGCTATCGCCGATTCTTTAGCATATGGCAAGCCAAGCTCCTGAAGCCTTAAGGCGTGAAGCCCCATTTGACGGGCAGTTTCTTTTTTAATCTCCATGTCGGCAATCATAAACTGTATGGCTTGATTTTTGCCTATTGGCTGGCCAAACGTAACTCTCTGCTTTGAATATGCAACGGCCTCGTCTATGGCCCTTTGCATAATTCCAACAGCTCCAATGCACATAAGGGCTCTTGTTATGTCAAGGGTGCTCATGGCTATGTTAAAGCCTTTTCCCTCAGTTCCTATCATAGCTGAAGCCGGAACCCTTACATCTTCCATTACAACATCCGCTGTGTTTGACGTACGGATTCCCATTTTGTTCTCCTCGTTTCCGGAACTTAAACCTGGGGTACCCTTTTCAACAAAGAATGTACTCATACCCTTTACGCCTTTTTCCTTATCGGTCATGGCAGTTATTATATAAAAATCAGCTACGCCGCCGTTTGTTATAAAGCATTTGCGGCCGTTAAGCACATACTCGTCGCCATATTTCACAGCTGTTGTTTTGTTGTTTGAGGCATCAGAACCGGCCATTGGCTCCGTAAGGCAAAAAGCTCCCAAACCGCCGTTAAGTATAATATCGGCGCCTCTTTGCTTTTGTTCCTCAGTACCGGCAAGCATAAGGGGTTTAAATGAAAGTCCTGTGGCTGACATTGTTGTAAAAAGTCCGGCGTCGGCTTTCGACATTTCCTCATAAAGAGCAGCATATGTTACCTTATCAAGGCCAATTCCGCCATATTCCTCAGGAATATCAAGGGCATTAAGTCCCATTTCTATGGCCTTGCGATTTATTTCTTCTGGCCATTGTCCAGTGGCATCAAATTCTTTGCATTGTTCTTTAACTTCCTTCTCGCAAAACTCTTTCACAGTAGCAAGCAGGTCTTTTCCTTCATCATTAAGAATATACATTGTTGTTCCCCCTTAAAACGGAATTAAAGCTTATAGCATACCTTTCCCGGATTAAGTATAAGGTTAGGGTCAAATACCTTTTTGATATTTTTCATAATCTCAATTTCAACAGGTCCTACGCACTTTTCAAGATACTCCTGCTTCGCGTGGCCAATTCCATGCTCGCCTGAAACAAGTCCGCCAATTCTGTCAGCCTCGGCATACATATCGTCCATAGCTGCTTTGCACTTCTCTTCCCATTCTTCCTGTCCAAGTTCATCGCGGCACACATAAATGTGAAGGTTTCCGTCGCCGGCATGGCCAAAGCTTCTTATTCTTACGCCGTATTTATCCTGAAGAGAGTTAACATACTCAAGGTATGAGGCTATGTTGCTTATTGGAACGACAACATCGCACTCGTCAAGTTCTGTTGTGTCGGCCTGTATAGCCTCAAGGAATGAGCCTCTTGCAGCCCAGGCATTCTTTTTAAGCTCAGGAGTATCGGCAACAAGTATATCAATGGCGCCTTCCTCAAAAAGAATTTCCGAAGCTTTTTCCGAAATTTCCTCAAGCTCGTCCATTGAGTCTCCATCAAATGATATAAGAAGGTAGGCTCCGGCCTCAACTCCGTCAATAACCCTTGGGAATACCTCTTTTTTATCAAGGTAGTTTTCACTCATGCGAACAATGTCTTTTTCCATAAACTCAAGAGCCTGAGGATTAAGTCCTGAAAGAAGAACTTTAGGTACGGCTCCTATGCAGGCGTTAAGGTCCTCAAAAGGAACAATAAGGCTTATAACCTCTTTAGGAGCAGGAACAAGCTTAAGTGTAAGCTCTGTTATAATTCCAAGTGTTCCCTCAGAACCAATCATAAGATTTAAAAGGCTGTAACCTGTGCTTGTTTTCTTAACGTTGCTCCCAAAATTAACTATTTCGCCTGTTGGAAGAACAACAGTCATAGCCCTTACATAATCCCTTGTACAGCCATACTTAACAGCTCTCATTCCTCCGGCGTTTGTTGATACGTTTCCGCCAAGTGTAGCGAATTTCTCGCCGGGGTCAGGCGGATAAAGAAGGCCTTTTGAGGCAGCATCGTCGGCAAGGTTCTGTAAAAGAACTCCCGGCTGAACAGTTACGGAAAGATTTTCCATGTCATAAGAAATAATCTTGTTCATTCTTGTTGTGCAAAGTATAACTCCGCCTTCAATGGCAACGGCTCCGCCGGCAAGACCGGTTCCGGCTCCTCTTGGTATAACCGGTATAAGGTTTTCGTTACAAACCTTCATAACCTCGGCTATCTCCTCTGTTGAAACGGCCTCAACAACGGCCTCAGGCGAAAATTTGCCATATATAGGCATTTCGTCGTGTATATAATCCTCGTTTATGTCCTCTCCAACAAAAACCCTGTTAGGCGCTATGGCCTTAAGTTTTTCCACTACATCAGCTGTTAACTTATTGTATTGTGCCATTTAAAAACCTCCTTAAAAAAAATTAATCATAGTATAAAATTTACGTTTTAACAAAGCCTTAGGCATTGTTATTTTAAAATAGTTATTGTTTGTTAATAAACAATCGGTTTGGTGGCCATACCACAATGTTTAAACTTTAAAATTTTGTTACTTTTTTTAATGTCCAAAATATAGCCAAAAATGTGCGAAATTGCTGTTTTTCCGTCGTTGGCCAATATTTTCAAACCAATTTAGCCTTAAATTTAAGACTAACAACCAAATTTAAAAATAACGCCTTGGCTAATCCTAAGCCTTATCACTAAAGGCCGTAAAAATATTGCCGGCGTGTTTTAACCTGACCAAATAAACTTATATCTGCGGGCTTATAAAAACATATCTGCTAAATACAGCTTAATGTTACACGCCTTAACTTTTAATATCTTTATTTTAGGTTTATGTTATTATATATCATACAAAACCCACTTTCAAACATAAAAAAAGCGCCTTTCGAAAATCCGTAAGTCCGAAAGGCGTTTTTTTGTGCAAATTCCCAAATATTATAGTTTTTAATTTAACAAATATAAATAATGATTATTCAGTTAAAAGAATATATAAACAAAATTTTAACATTGTTTCTGTAAAATGTGCTGTTGTGAAACCTATTTAAGCCTCTTGGACAGAAAAGCTATCATGGCTGTTGTAACAATGAAAAGCACAATAAGTATTATAGTAACAATTCTCATTATAATCACCCGCGTTTAATTTATATCTCATCTATAAGTTTCTTAACATAATTGGCCATATCATCAATTCTGTTTTTAGCCTTTTCTTCGGTTGTTTCTTTTACGCCATAGTATATTTTAATTTTAGGCTCTGTTCCGGAAGGCCTTACGCATACCCAGTCGTCATTTTCAAGTGTATAATAAAGCACGTTTGAGAAAGGCAAATAGTTTTTCTCTTCCTCACCGGTAATTACATTTTTAAAATTATCTTTTGTATAATCCTTTATCCATTTAACGCCCGTTCCACAAAAATCTTTTGGCGGCTCAGACCTTAAGGTATCCATTATAAAGCCTATACGTTCTGTTCCCTCTATGCCCTTAAGGGTTATGGATGTTATACCCTCACGATAGAATCCATATTTTTTATAAAGCTCCTCAAGACCGTCATAAAGTGTTTTGCCCTGTGATTTATAAAATGCCGTAAGCTCCGCAATAAGCATTGAGGCTACAACTGAATCTTTATCTCTGGCATATGTTCCCGAAAGACAGCCATAGCTTTCCTCAAAGCCGAAAATAAACGAGTACTCTCCGCTTTTCTCAAACTCTTTTATTTTTTCGCCTATATATTTAAATCCCGTTAAAACGTCAAATACCTTAACACCATAATCCTTGGCAATAGGGCGTATCATCTCGGTTGTAACTATTGTTTTTATAACGGCTCCGTTTGATGGGAGAATGGCCTTTTCCTTCCTTTGAGAAAGCACATAGTTTGTTAAAAGAGAGCCTGTCATGTTTCCGTTAAGTATTGTATAATCTCCATTGGAATTTTTAACAAGCACTCCTACTCTGTCGGCGTCCGGGTCGGTACCTATAATAACATCAGCGCCAACCTCTTTGGCAAGCTTAACAGCAAGAGTAAATGCTTTTGGGTCTTCAGGGTTTGGATAACCTACAGTAGGAAAGTTTCCGTCAGGCAGTTCCTGCTCCGGAACAACATAAACATTTTTAAAACCAATTTCGCTAAGAACCCTTCTTACAGGCTTATTTCCTGTTCCGTGAAGAGGTGTATAAACTATTTTTATACTATCGGCAACACTTTTAACTATATCGGAGTTAAGGGCCTGACTCTTTACGTTTTTAATATACTCATCGTCAATTTCTTTGCCTATTGTTACATAAAGTCCGGCCTCAACAGCTTTGTCAAAATCCATTATTTTTACGTCCGGTATATTAACGGCGTTAACTGAGTTTATTATTTCCTTATCCTTTGGTGATGTAACCTGAGCGCCGTCCTCCCAATATACCTTATATCCGTTATACTCCGGCGGGTTATGGCTGGCCGTTATAACTATTCCGGCAATGCAGCCCAAATGCCTTACAGCAAATGAAAGCTCCGGCGTTGGTCTTAAGGAATCGAAAACATAGGCTTTTATTCCATTGGCGCAAAGCACAAGAGCCGACCTTTTGGCAAAATCACTGGACATATTTCTTGAGTCATAAGCTATGGCAACACCGCGTATGTTTCCGTCAGATGTATTCTTTTTAATGTAATCGGCTATTCCCTGGGTAGCCTTGCCAACAGTGTATATGTTCATCCTGTTTGTTCCGGCCCCCATAATTCCCCTAAGTCCGCCTGTTCCAAACTCCAATTCCTTATAAAATCTTTCTTTTATCTCGCTGTCGTTCCCATTTATGTCCATAAGCTCGCTCTTAGTTTCAGAGTCAATATAATCCGCCTCAAGCCAGCTTTTGTAACTTTCCATATAGTCAACCATTTAAATCAAGCCTCCCCTTTATTTTAAAACTCCACGGTAACCGTTTTATCAGGTCCGTCAACTGTAACCTTAACTTCCTCCATATTGTCGTCATTGTTTGAATCAACGGCTCTAACCGTATGTTCTCCATATTCAAGCTTAACCATAACCGGCGACACGCCTACATACTCTCCGTCAACATAAACTCTCATCCAGCCTGGGTCCGTCATAATAGTAAGATTTCCTTCTTTAACATCAACAGGCTTTTCATTTGAATTTTTAGGCGGTTCTCCGCTTATTATGCTTCCAGAGGTGTTTTGCTCATTTTGTATTTTCTCAAGTTTTATATCTATATTTACGCTTCCGTTGGAGCAGTCAACTTTTCTCGTAAAGTCTCTATATCCCTCGGACGTTATTCTTATATCATAAACCCCGCTTTCAACGGCCACCTCGGTTGTGTTTTGCGGATATTCCTGACCGTTTATAAAAACATTATAATTAGAAACATTTACGTTAAGCACTATATGAGGCGACTTAGCGGCTTCCGAAAGGTCAATCTCAATATTCTCGTTGTCGCCAACATCAATTTCAGACATATAATCGTCAATATTGCTACCCGAAACAAGAATAGTATGTTTACCTGCCGCCAAAGGTATAACCATGCTTTCCGGAACCTCTATTTCCTCAAAATCCACCTTAATTTGCATATCGTTTATTTTATCAGAATTTTTTAAAACAGCATATCCATGATATTTATTCACTTTAAGGCTTATAATGTTTTGTCCTTTGCCGTAAATTGACACTATGTCCGTTTCAGACACATCCCCTGGATATATTTCATTTCCCATATATGAAAAAACTGTGTCATCGTTGTAAGAATAAATCTGACCGTCATATTCAGCTCTCATCTTATCTATATCAACATTAATTCCGTTAACCATGCTGTACTGCCATATGTCGTCCGGAAAGCTTATCTCGCTTACAGCACCGTCGTCCGATAAGATAACGCTTATTACATCGCCTGTCTCAATGTCGCCAAGAGATATCCTTCTGCCATTTGCGTCTGTTATAACTGTGCTGTTTGATACCTGAAGAGTCTCGCTTTCACCACTGATTCTGTTAATGTCAATTTTTTTGCCAAGAACCTTTGACACAACCGCGCAGGATATAAAATTTTGATTATCTGTTTCTTCATTACTTCCACTGTTAACCAAAGCGCCGTTGTTGTCATCAATATTGTTTTGACCGTTTCTTCCACTTACAATATTAAAAAACAAAAAGGCAAATCCGGCCATAACAATAATTCCTATAACTACAAATATAATGATAGTTTTAAAAGAAAAACTTAAGGACGGTTCCTTATCTCTGTTTTCTATTGAAAACAGCCTGTCCGAATCATGGCGTTTTTTATTGCCGCCGCTTTCTATATTCTGTATCTCTTTATTTATTCCATCTATTCTGCGTGTCTCGCCAAAATCACCGTTATCTTTTTCAAAATGGTAAGAGCCCATAAAATCACCCTTTATCATTTAATTAAAGGTGTATAATTAGTAATACACTTTACAGATATATTCTATTATTTTTTCAATAAAAGAGCAAGAAAAATTATAGTTTTAAATTAACATAATATTCCTCATTAAATCGCAAAGCCGCCTGCGAAAAATCACAAAGCGGCAAATTTTTCTGTTGTCCTATACATATTTATCTAAGAAATCAAGAATTCTCTCTTCTTTCGGCGAGGCTTCTATACATCTTATAAATCTTTCGGAAGCCGGCTCAAGGCAATAATTTCGGCGCTTATTATAGTACTCGTTGCAAAGACTCATGAATTTCCAAGGGAACAAAAGCATGGCCTCAACAACAGAACACTCTCTTTGGCCAAATTCCATACGGCTTTGATAGGTATACAATATCTTTCTTGCGTATCTCTCGTCAAAATCAGGCTCTTTCATCATACGCCTTATAAAATAGGCTACGTCTAAAACGGGAATATCATAGGCACATTTTGCCATGCTGTCCACAAAAATCTCTTCCAACTGATTAAGCATAAAGTTTCCGCTTTTAAACGAGTTATGGCAAAAGCTTTTTTTTAAGCCCGCTTCCGCCGAAAGCTTGTGGTATCCCGACTCGGTAAGCTTTAAAAGTGCCCTTTGCGCCCTGTCGTAAAAATATTTATAGTTATTTTTTATAACCATATCCATTATGTCATACTGTCCGCGTCTGGCTATATCTTTTCTTATGTGCCTTAATTCAGAAATCCGTTTTTTAAACAGTTCCGGCAGCCGTCCTATGCCACTTCTTCCGCCGTCAAATTCCAGTCCGAATGAGGCCCTGTGCATACGGGCCAAGGCGTCAACTGCCTTAAGCACAGTTTCCTCACTTTCCATATCTGGAGCTGAAAGCGGAACATATGGCTCTAATGTATAATTAGCCTCTGAAAATGTGTAACAGGCATTTTCCTCAACACTTAAAATAAATCTGTTTACATTTTCAAATCCATTTTTAACAAGAGTATTTCTGGCCTCTGACTCAAACTCTACCATAAGGCTGTCGCAGTTATGTTTTTTAAGCGCAACTATCCCGCCGTTAGTGCTGCATATAAGACATGTTCTAATCCTTTGTGACGAGTTCAGCTTAAGGCCAAACCCATTTAACAATATTTTTTCGAATATCTCATCCATAGCTAATCCCCCATATCAGGCAATGGCCCGCTATACATTTTATGAAGCTAAGGATTTAAATATTATTGCCATGCCTCTAAAAAACAAAATTTAGCCCGCCTATGTTATTTTTTACTTTTTTCAATAGCCATATCAATTAAAATTTCTCTTTTATTTAAACTTGGCGTCTTTAAAACCTCATGAAGCAAATAATTAAGAGTCTCGCCCATCTCTTTGCCTTGCTTAAAGCCTATACCGGCAAGGTCCTTTCCGGAAATGGCAAGATTTTTAAGAGATACGCAGTCTCCCCTATCCATAACTTTGTCAAAAGTTTCCTCAGCGTCAAAAGCTTCGTTTTGACCCATAGCTTGCTTAATCTTATAAAATAGCCTTGCCGTTTCCGGCCCCATTTTGCAGCACATAACCCTGACATCGTATTCATTGTTTAATGCTTCCCTATTCATGGCTTCATTAAGGGCAAGTATCTCTTTTAATGTTTTGTTATCAAACCTATATTTTGACAATTCCTTTTTTATATCCGGCACAAAGCGCGTAAGCAGTGAAAAAAGTGCCGGCACATTTTTAACACAGTTTTTAATATCTTTAACAACCGTTTCCTCATTTTTTAATACAGATTCATACAGGTCACAAGATATATATTTCAAAAGCCCGCTTTGCCACAAAATAGGAAGTCTTTCAACATATTTAGATAAAAGAAGTTTTGTAAGCTCCTCCCTTATTCTTTCAGGACTGATATTTTTTATAAGATTGGCGTTTTCAACAAGGGCTTTATATGTTTTTTCTTCAATATCAAAACCCAATTGGGCTGAAAATCTTACAGCCCTAAGCATTCTTAAAGCATCCTCTCTAAATCTCTCTTCCGGCTCGCCAACGCCTCGTATTATTTTGTTTTTTATGTCGTCTGCGCCGCCGAAAATATCCGTATATCCGTCATAAGGATTATAAGCTATGGCATTCATTGTAAAATCACGCCTAAGCAGGTCCTCATGTATATCTTTAGTAAAGCTTACGTCTTTAGGATGACGGCAGTCCTCATAGGCCCCGTCAACACGGAATGTGGTTACCTCATAATTTGTTTTGTTAAGCACAACAGTAACAGTGCCATGCTTTATACCAGTGTCAAATGTATGCGGAAAAATTTTTTTAACATCTTCCGGCATAGCCGACGTGGTTATATCATAATCGTGAGGAATTATGCCCATTATGGCGTCCCTCACACATCCGCCCACTATATGCCCCTCAAAACCATTTTTTCTTAAGCTGTCTATAATAAAAGCGGCGTCCGCCGGAAGGATAATATCATTCATTCTAAAACCTCGCCCTTCATTAATTATTCAGCATAATTTTATTATATATAAATACTTTCTGTCAAAATAAAAAAACGCTTTTGATACAGCCTGACTTAAGAAAAACAAAAGTGCCTTTTGTTAATTTCCAAAGCAGGCATTGGCCGGACCAACACAATAAAATCTAATTTTACAGATTTTTATTATGCCGGCCGCCGCAAGCGTTTTATTATTACTACTTATTTAAATTTTTTTCTTCGCCTAAGCCACTCATATAGCTTTCTGTGTCGTATGGCATACCCTTTTTGGAAAGCCGTCTGTTAACAAACTTTGCGGTTATATCCATTATAACGGCAAAAAGCGGAACTCCTATAATCATTCCTATAAATCCCCATATGCTGCCAAAAACTATTATTGAGAAAAGCACCCAAAAGCTCGGTATTCCAACCTTGTCTCCAAGTATTTTTGGTCCAAGAATATTTCCGTCAAACTGCTGAAGGCAAAATACAAATATAATAAAATATACTGTTTTTATGGGACTTGTGAACAATATAAGTATAACTCCTGGTATAGCTCCTACAATAGGGCCGAAAAACGGTATTATATTTGTTACACCTATTATCATGGCCAAAAGCGCCGCATAGGGCATTTTCATTATATTAAGAACTACAAGGGCTATTATTCCTATTATAAAAGAGTCAATAATTTTTCCTATTATAAACCCGCTGAATGACATATCAACAAATCTAAGCTCGTCAATAACAGCTTCCGCAATGTTCTTTTTAAAAACCGCATAAATAAATTTCTTAAATTGTGCTTTAAAAGTTTTTCTGCTCGCCAGCATATACATAGAGGCTATCAGCGCCACAATAACATTAATCGAATTATTAACCAAGCTCACAATGCTTGTGGAAAAACTGCTTAAAATAGACATACCCTTGTTTAAAAGTTCTCCGCTTTGGAAAAAGCTGTTCATTCCGTTATAAACATTTTGAACATAAACATTAAGTGTTTGGCCAACATCAGGATATTTTTCGGCTATATCTAAATAAAATCCATAAAGAGTAGTTATCCACTCCGGTATTATGTTTATTATCGACTTAAGACTCTCTATAACCTGCGGCATAACAAGCCTCATAAATATATAAATGATAATGGCCAAAAATATGTACGCCAGCAATATAGCAAGTCTTTCGGAAATTTTTTTCGCTCTCGTTTTTAAAGCAGCATTTTTAAAACAACGGTTCATTATTTCGGCCTCAAACTTATTGCAAAGGGGCGACAAAACATAAGCCAAAGCTCCGCCATATATAAAAGGTGATATTATGCCAAAAAGCGCTTTAACAGCATTTATAAAAGCTCCATATTTCCCTATACAAAAATATATAATTATACCAAGAATTGTTACACATAAAAGTGTAACTCCAAGGGCAACATATCTTTTCAAATCAAATTTCATAACTTACCCTCCAATTATATAAACTTTTATGCCGCATATAAAATATCCTTTTTAAAGTTCATTTTAACTTTACTGCCCTGCAAAAATACTGCTCCCATATTCTCGCTTTATTTATTAACAAAATTATTCAATCAATATTTATTATAAACTCTAAATATCATAAAGTCTATTTTTAACATTTTCTGTTTATAATTATTTTTAATAAAACAAAACCCTGTTCACTTTAACACGAACAGGGTAAAACTTATATATTACTTTTTATAATTTCAAAATCAAGCCTTATGTCCGGCAGCCTCGTCAATTTTTTTAAGTTCTTGACGAATGGCTTCTTCCTCTGCAAATACCTCAGGGTCATCCTCATAGAATACATAGAAATTAGGGTCAACTTTTCCTATGCCCATATATCTTGCTTTGTAGTCTTTAAGAAGTTCCCAGAACTTCTTTCTGAGAAGGAAAAGAGCAAGAAGGTTTGAAAATACCGGAAGAAGAAGTGTTACATTAACCATGGCCCAGAACAGGTCGGCATCGTATCCACCGGCCGTTATAGCCCAAACTATAACGATATTTGGTATAGGGAACACAATTTTAAACAACCAGCATATTTTATCACGCACAACTGGATGTTTTCTAAATATCCACTGGAATACGGATATGTAATATGTAAACCAGCCGCCTGTTGTTGTGATACCAAAAAGTATACACATAATTCCTATGAACCAGTCGGCGCCAGCACCAAATACAGTGCGGAAAGCCTCTATTGTAAGAGTAGCTCCGCCAAGACCTGTTGTGTAGGCACCTGAAGCAAGAACAGCAAGAGCTGTTATTGAGCAAACAATAATTGTATCTGTAAATACCTCAAAAGCTCCCCAAAGACCTTCTCTTACAGGGTGGATAGTGTTGGCTGAACCATGAATAAGAGGCGATGAACCCTGACCTGCCTCATTAGAGTTAATTGAACGGGCAACGCCTTCTCTTACGGCCACTGATACTGTGGAACCAACAAAACCGCCAACTGCCGCTGAGCCTGTGAAAGCATCATGGAAAATTTGAACTATAAGACTTGGAACGTTAGCTATATTAACAATTATAAGAGCTATGCCGCCTAACATAAATAATACGCACATAAAAGGAACAAGTCTTGTGGCAACCTTAGCTACACGTCCTGTGCCTCTCCAAATAACCCACCAAAGAACAATAGAATAAATAAGCGTTACAAGAAGCATATTTACGCCGAAAGAAACATTAAGAACCTCGGCTATTGAGTAAGCCTGTGAGCCTCCAAGGAACTGCGCCACAAATCCAATAGCAAAAAGCATTGCAAGAGCCATAGCACCTTTCATATGCTTTTGTCTGCCAAGGCCTTTTTCAATATAATATGTGCCGCCGCCATAGTAGTCGCCTTTTTCGTTTTTAGAACGATAGTGACAAGAAAGAGTAACCTCAACCATTTTAACCATCATGCCTAAGAAAGCCCACACCCAAAGCCAGAATATTGCACCAGGGCCGCCTACGGCTATTGATGAGGCAACACCGGCTATATTTCCTGTACCAACGCAGCCGCCGATAGCTATACACACAGCCTCAAAAGGAGATATTTGGCCTTCAGCTTTCTTCATCTCTGTGCTGTCTTTATTGTTTTTTCCTATTACATTACCAAAGGTGTATTTCATAATATGTCCAAAATGACGTAAAGTGAAAAGACCTGAACCAAAGAAGAAATATGCGCCTATAACAATTACAAATATAAGGAAAGGCGCACTCCATAAAGTATCGTTGATCCAGTTAATAACAAAAGCAAACAATTCTGAAAATGACATTTTATAAATCCCCTCTCTTATTGCCCGAAAAATTCATTAGGCGTTTATTTAGCATGAAACCCCTCATGCTAAATTTACAAGTCTTCTGCGCAGTATAAACTTGTTAAAAATTATAATTCAATTATAAT
>CAJFUS010000060.1 GCA_904420235.1 Candidatus Neoanaerotignum tabaqchaliae | reverse complement strand
CTACGTTGTTTGTGGAATCTGTTGAGGCTTTGATTGTAACTTCTCCGGCTCCGTTAATTGCAACTGCGCCGCTGCCGGAGTCTAAAGAAATTATGTTTGCCGGTGTGGAGTTTACAACGCTGTATTTTACCGATATGGATGCTCCGCTATCATTGCTAATGGCTGGAGTTCCTGTTACGGTAAAGTCGCTGTCGCCGAATGTTTTGGTTATTTGGTAGCCGTTGTCAGGAATTGTTCCGTCATAACCTTCATCCCAATTTGTTCCGGCACTTGGTGAAAGGGTTATTGACTGTTCTCCGGCATTTATTGTAAGAGTACATTCAACAGACGCAGCCGCTTTATAGTTTCCGTTGTCATTTTCACTTATACCAACGGTTACTTTATATGTACCGGCATTTTGAAAACTTGGACGAGATGTTGTTGTTTCATCTCCATTGCCAGTATCGTATGTGTAGGTGAAAGTATAAAGCTGGCTTTTCTCCTCGTCACTCTTATTGGCGTCGGCTCCCACAAATCCGCTTACAGTTGGATTTGGTATAGGGTAGCTTGTGCCGTTAACAAAATCCTTGGTGTCGGTTTGACCTGTAAGTGTAAGAGTGGCGCGCTCTATAACAAACGGAATTCTTGCGTTGCCGGTTAATGTGTAGTTTCCGCTTTTCGCTTCGCTGAAATCAACATACACATAATATGTTCCGGCGTTTACAGGCAGGTTTGACAAAGAGGTTCCGCCAGACACTTGTGTGTAAAAGTTATATTTAATTTTGCTTAAATCGCCCTCGGCTATGGCTTTTTTCTGGTCTTCAGTAAAACTGCTGTAATCCCATGTTATAGCCGTTGACGGGTCATAGGCTGTGCCGTCATAAACTTTTCCGCTTACGGTTGGTCTAGGCGCTGCAACTTGAGCGGAAGATATTTCCCAAGTGCCCATGTCTATTACATAAAGCTCAGTGTTGCCTTCTCTGTTGCTCCAGTAGAAGTTGTTCCTGTAGCTTTCTGCTATAGTAGCCGTTACTTTGTATTCTCCAACATCGGTTTGACGTGCGTTGGTTATTGTAAAGACATCATCGTCTTTAATACCGTCGGTGCTTCCTTCTTGGTTGTCATAGTCAAAATCGGCTACAAGGCTTCCCTGGGTATTGTACTCAAAGGTGAATAATTTGCTTGCCGTTGCCGGCTCTCCAACTGCGGTTTTTACTGCACCGTCATAAGCAATGCTGCTATTATTGTATATATTTGTTGTTTGGATAATAGGACGCTTTGCTATTGACCAGTTAATTAATGCGGCAAGACTGTTGTTTTCATCAAGGATGGTTCCTTGGGCCCAAACATAGTTGTCGTTTATAAGAACAGCTTTGGCAACATAGTTTCCAGCGTTTGTGGCTTTGCTTGAATAATTGGAATCATCGGTTATTGTGTAGTAGCCTTTGTCTGACTCCGATTCAACAAGTCCCTGCTGTTCAAGGCCGGTATATTGCAAATTGACCGCAGCCGCTGGAGGATTTACGGTTTTTTGATTTACCGTGGTTTCAACGGCCGTAAGTGTTTTGTCCTCATAGTTGGCTTTACTAAGGGTTATTGTAACGGTATATGTGTCAGCTTCTGTAAAATATATGCTGGCCTGAGTTAAATCTTCTTGGCCTTCTTTATCATTGGTAGTTGTATTGCTGCCGCTGCCATGATTGTTGCTGGTCCAAGAATAGTTTATAGTTGTTCCAGCGGGTATGCCGCTTATATGTATAGCCTTAACATTATTTCCGTCGTCATACACTGCCGAAACGGCCTCGGCTCTGGCTAAGTCAAAGCTTTGCATAATAAATCGGTAGTCATGGGTTATAACAACTGTGCTGCTTGCTCCGTTCTCGTTTACGTCAAAGCTGTACTCATTTTCTGAAATGTCAGTGCCGCTGGGTCCTTTAGATGGGTTAACGTAATACTTAGAACTGTCATAAGTAAACGTTACAACAACTTCCCAAACAGTATCGTTTTCGTCCGGAGTCGATGATGTTGGAGGGTCGCTCTGGAGTACTTTTGTATTTTTATTGCGATACTGAACTGTGAAGTCGCTTTGACCTAACTGCAAAGGATAGTTGTTTACAGTAACTGGAGTTGGCCGCTCGGCATTTATAAATGCCAGTGTTCCGCCAAATCTAACATTAGTAAAGTCAAGCTCCGCTCTGTCTGTTGACACCTCTATTTTAAGGTCTTTTCCGTCAAAACTGCTTACGGCCGCCATTCCAGTATATCCGGCATATGTTACATTATTAGGGGTAAATGTAACAGGATAGTCTTTTGTGCCGGCTGTAAGATTTTCAGATGTGTTAACTCCGCTTGCCCAGCTAATTGTGCCAAGGGTCTGGCTTCCTGAGCTGACGGTAATAGGCATGTTAAGGGTGGCGAGAGTATCGTCTGTATCTCCCTTTAGAGTAGTATTAGGAAGTGATATAACAACAGTTTTATTTCTTGTATCTCTTCCTTCGCCTGTAGAATCGTTATGGTCATGGCCGCCTTTTTGACACTCATAAGTTATTGTAATTGTGTTGGTATCTGACATTACATAACTGTCGCTGGCGCCGCTTCTGTTTGAAACTGACTTTACCACGTATTCGTGCCCTGTGGCTTTATCAACCGCGCTTCCGTCGGGCTTTGTATTTCTTGTTTCCGTATGCCTTGAGTCGCGGGTGCAGGTATAAAGAGTATAGCCGTCGGTTTCACATGTGGCGGGTTTGTAGGAACCAGAATCCCACGCGTGGCCAAGTGCATCTATATATTCATATATAGGTCCTTTTTCTTGACCATTGTAGTAGAAGGTATACTCATAATAGCCTTCTTCTTCACAGGTTGGCTCTTTGTAATCTGTGAGTTGAAGAGGAGACCTTTCGCCTAAATAGCAGTTTACTCCGTTTTCAAAAACATCGCCGTTAACACCATCAGCAAGCATAAAGTCGGCGCCTATGGAATATCTGGCACCAGTGTCCTCGTCTATGGCTGTGGTGCTGTAGGCATTATACTCATTTGTTCCAAAGGCCGAGTGGCCAACTTCTTTAAGTCCGGTGGCCTCTACAAGAACTTTGCTTAATTGAGTATAGCTGAAAAAGGCGTATTCACCTATTGTTGTAACTCCGCTGCCTATGGTAAGTTCCGTAAGAGCAGTGTTTGTGCCGGACGACCTGAAAGCGCTGCCGCCTATGGTTGTTACGGAGTTGGGTATTACAAGGCTTGTCATAGACAAGGGATTGTATTGAAAAGCGCCGTCGCCTATTGTAACAAGGCCATCGTTAAGAATTACGCTTGCAATAGAATTTGACGCAAAAGCGCTTGAGCCAACCTCAGTAACATTTGAAGGTATGGCTATTGTTGTAAGGTTATTGCTGTAAAACGCAGAATCGCCTATTTTTTCAACACTATCGGGTATTGAAACGCTTGAAAAGCCGCAGTTGTAAAAGGCTGAGTTTGGTATTTCGGTAAGCTCACTGCTTAAAGTGAGGGTTCCGCTTATGTTTGAGCAGTTCCTGAAGGCTCCCTCGCCAAGTTCCATAACGGAGCTTAAGTCGAGATTATCAATTTCAAGTCTTGAGTCTCCGCTGAAAGCACTATCGCCTATTGACGTGATTAAACTCGGATTTTCAATAGTAAGGGTTTCTAAATTTGTCATATTTGAAAAGGCATTGTCACCTATGCCAGTAACGCCTTCTTTTATGACAACTTCCTGCACCATATTAGCAGATGTCCAAGGACGTCCAGAAATGTCAAAATTGTCACTTTCTGAATCTGGATTTATTGAAATTACAAGTTTTTGAAAAATTTCTCCAGTTACCTCATCCATTTCGGACAATTCAAAATGGTATTGTAAAGCAGTGCCTTCTATTGGAATTTCAGTTACGGCCAGAACCGTTGCTGGAAATACCGAAACTATCATACACAGCGACATAACAAGCGCCATAATACGTTTTTTAATACTTTTCATATGCTACCTCCTTCCTTTCCTTATTTTTCACAGATGTGAAAATTCTAAAAGATATTGCCGTGCCTGTTTTTGAGTATTGAAAGAATGCTTTGTGCCGGTGATATACTCAACAGCATCGTTCCATTCCCACACACTAAAGCCGCAAGGGTCAATTTCACACAGGATGTTTTGGATTAGAGGCAGAAGGCGCGGGTCATGGAAGTCTGAAAGGTAGAAACACCCAACACGTGTTTTCAAATAATCAAGCAGACCGGCCGCGTTTGTTTTATTCACAGCTTTAAATCACCTCTTTTAAGCGGATTTTTCCGCTTTGAACCCCTATTATTAAGTTGTTAAAGCTTTGATAAAACTTGTTTAACCTCCTTTCTTGAAAATTGTGGTTCTTAAAAGTTACGCCCGCCCTCCGTAAGCTTTTATCACCATATTGGGAGAGGGGATAAAATTATTAGGGGGGGGGGCGCAACATGCCACCGCTTTAGGGCTAAAACGGATAGTTTTGTTAGAGAAACTAAATTAGAGCCGTACAAAATTGAATTTAAGTGTCGTAAGAACGTTTGATAAAATGTTTTTAAGTTTTTGTCGTTTGTAACAACATTGACAAAATGTTTATTTTGTCCTTTATAAATTTCTTGGATGTCACGATTTAACTTGATATATTTTTAAATAGCAAATCAAAGTTATAATACAAAAATAGAATATGGGGATTTTTGTCGAAAGATTCAACAACAAGAAGGCCGTTAAAAAACTCCAATTTAACGGCCGCTTTCTGCTGTCTAAAAATAAAAATATTATTGATAATTTATGTATTATGTATTAAAATTAAATATGTCAGAGGTCAACTTTATATGAACCGTCAAAAAACATTAAGACAAAATAAACATTTTGTCTAATTCACAAGGCCAAGCCTTTCAAGTTCTTCTATTTGTTCCTCACAAGTTGATATAAGATATATTCTTGTTGTTTCAATGCTGCTGTGGCCAAGCACATTTGCCAGCTTTGCCATATTGCGGCAATTTTTATAAAAAGTGCGGGCAAAAAGGTGACGCAGATTATGAGGAAAAATTTTTGTTCCCGCAACTCCCGACAAAGCCTTTAAGGTTTTCATCTCGGCCCATACCTGTTTTCTTGATATAACGGTTTTATTTTTTGTTATGAAAATAGCTCCACATTTAATGTGATTTTTACTGGCATATTTAATAAGCTTATTGCACAGCTTTTTTGTTAATATAATTGTTCTTATTTTTCCCTTAAGAGATATTTCAGCTGTTCCGGCTTTAGCCGCTTCAACTGTTATATATTTTATTTCCGAAACCCTTATTCCTGTTGAGCATATGGTTTCCATTAAAAGACACAGCCTTTCATGGCCTTTTAATTTGGCGGAGCACAGCAATTTGTTATACTCGTTTTTTGTAAGCTGACGGCAGTTGGACCTGAACATGCGTTTTTGTATTCTTAAATATTTCAGCTTAAATTGGCACAGACCCGAAAAGACCAAAAAGGCGTTAATAGCCGCCAGCATTGAGTTTATTGTTGTGGGGCTGTAATTCTCATTTTGAAGGGACAGTTTCCACATGGCGGCCGTTTCTTTTGTAAGTTCTTCGCTGCCAAGCCACATTGAAAAACGCCGTATATCCCGTATATATTTTTCAACGGTTCCAACGGAATGTTCATCGCCTATAAGACTGTTTCTAAAATTGTATATCTGTTCATTTGTTATTGTTAAATTATTCAATTTTATTCCTCCTTTTCATTTATTTTTACCGTTTTAGGATATATGATACAACGGCTTTTGCATTTAAAAAGGATATTTTTGGAATAAAAAAATCACGTCACCAAGACGTGATTTTTATGGTTTTTTAATTGCTGTCAAACACTTTATAATATGACCACTGTATGAGACGGTTAAGATTTTCTCTGTCTGTGTCGTTAAGCTGATTGGTATATGTTGTGTCAATAAGCATGTGCGTATCGTCGCGGCTTACGGGAACAGAACGGCGAAGCTGATTGGCGAACTGATAGAACGGCGATATGCCGTCAAGGCCTACAAGCTCAAGCAAGGATACTCCAAGAAAATTCGCGCTTATTTTGTTATTTTCAGGAAAATCAAGATTTGTTAATTTTTCACTGAAATTAGTTAAAGCGGCAGCAGCGTCGTTTTCCCATATCAAAAATGGCGTGCTGTAAAGGTTAAGTCTTTGCTCGTCG
>CAJFUS010000059.1 GCA_904420235.1 Candidatus Neoanaerotignum tabaqchaliae | reverse complement strand
TTGTTGACATGTAAATACCTCCTTTTGGTGTCTACTTTATTGTAATAGATAGTTACTTTATGTGTCCGCTTTTTTAATATAGATCCATGATATTTCTGTTTCTGATAAAAATGTGTTGAATATGGCAAGCGCAAGTAATAAAAAGTGGACGGATTATATTGGCTGGAAAACATCTGATGAAAATCGTAAAATATTGTTAGAAATACCAGATGCACTGTTGGATACTCTAATACTGTCCACAACAAATGAAGATATAATACTTACAACATTGTCTGTAAATAAAAGTATAAGCATTTCATCTAATAATGGAAACATTAATTTTGAACACTTAGATGTAGGACATGCTCTGTACCTAACAGCTAAAAACGGAGATATTGATGGAATGGTTATTGGAAGCTATGATGATTTTTCTATTCAAACAGAAATTAAAAATGGTGACAGTAGTTTGCCAGATAAAAAAGATGGCGGGGAAAAAATGCTAAGTGTGTCAAGCAATAACGGCAATGTTAATGTTGAGTTTATAAATGAATCTATGTAATTACGAGAACTATTGTTTTGCGGTTTTATCATATAAGAAGACGGCGAATGTGAAATATCTTATTTCTACCGCTGCTTTTTTGTGTGCTCAATTGAAAGTATTCAGGTAAAAACTATTTAATATTCATAATAAAAATGTGACCTGTCAAAATGCGTTATGATAATATAGATACGGAAATGGAACGAATATTCGTATGGAATTGCTGATATGTCTATACTTTACAATTTAATTATGATATACTTGCTTAGTGGTTTCTTTTTTGAATGAGAATATATATTTTTTCTAAAATTATTAGTTGTTGATATGTCTTGATTTTATAATTTAGTGACCAAAATTCGTAAAAGCCTATTTTTGAGCAAAAACGGAATATCTGCCTTTACGAATGACTGGCTGACAGTAATCGTATTATTCAGTAAAAAAAGAGGTGTAACATGGACATTCCGTTTAAAATACATTCCAAATTTCAGCCTACAGGCGACCAGCCGCAGGCCATAGAAAAGATAGCCGACGGATTTAAGAAAGGCTTAAAATTCCAGACTTTGAAGGGTGTTACGGGCTCAGGAAAGACATTCACAATGGCCAATATTGTGGAAAAATTGCAGAAGCCAACATTGGTTATTGCCCACAACAAAACCCTTGCCGCACAGCTTTACAGCGAGTTTAAGGAGATATTCCCAGAAAATGCAGTGGAATATTTTGTCAGTTACTACGACTATTATCAGCCGGAAGCTTATGTGCCGAGTACTGACACATATATAGAGAAAGACTCAGCCGTAAATGACGAGATAGACAAGCTTAGATACTCCGCCACCTCGTCACTTATAGAAAGAAAAGATGTTCTTATTGTTGCCAGCGTTTCCTGCATATATGGTTTAGGCGACCCAAGTGATTACAGGGAGCTTATGCTTTCACTGCGTCCTGGAATGATAAAGGACAGGGATGATGTTCTTAGAAAACTTATTGAAATACAATATGACAGAAATGATATAGATTTTCAAAGAGGAACATTCAGGGTTAGGGGCGACGTTGTTGAGATTTTTCCTGTAGCCAATTCTGAAAGCGCCATACGCGTGGAGTTTTTTGGAGATGAGATAGACAGAATAACCGAAATAGATGTTGTTACTGGCGAGATAATAGGCGAAAGAAAGCATGTGAGCATTTTTCCGGCCTCACACTACATAACTCTTCCCGAAAAAATGAACATAGCCATAAAAAATATCGAGGCGGAATTGGAAGAGAGGCTTAAGGAACTGAGACGTGAGGACAAGCTTTTAGAGGCCCAGAGGCTTGAGCAAAGAACAAACTACGACATAGAAATGATGAGGGAAATGGGCTTTTGCTCTGGAATAGAGAACTATTCGCGCCATTTAACATTAAGAGAACCGGGGAGCACACCGTATACGCTTATGGACTTTTTTCCCGAGGATTTTCTTATAATAGTTGACGAGTCTCATGTTACTATACCTCAAATAGGAGCTATGTATGAAGGAGACAAATCAAGAAAAACAACTCTTGTGGATTTCGGCTTTCGTCTTCCCTCAGCACTTGACAACAGGCCGCTTAAGTTTTCGGAGTTTGAATCTAAAATAAACCAAATGCTTTTTGTATCTGCCACACCGTCAAAATATGAGGCGGCCCACAGCCAACAAACGGCAGAGCAGATTATAAGACCTACAGGCCTCCTTGACCCTTCAATTACAATAAGGCCCGTTAACGGTCAGATTGATGACCTTTTAAATGAGATAAACAGAACAACCGATAAAGGGCACAAGGTTCTTGTTACAACGCTTACAAAAAAAATGGCAGAGCGCCTTACGGATTATCTGCGTGAGGCCGGCGTTAGAGTTCAATATCTTCACTCTGATATTGACACAATAGAAAGGGTTAAAATAATAAGAGACTTACGAATGGACGTTTTTGACGTTCTTGTTGGTATAAACCTTTTAAGAGAGGGCCTTGACATACCGGAGGTTTCCCTTGTGGCTATACTTGACGCCGACAAGGAAGGTTTCCTGCGCTCTGAAACGTCTTTGATACAGACAATAGGCAGAGCGGCGAGAAATTCTGAGGGAAGAGTTATAATGTACGCTGATGTTATAACATCGTCAATGCGCGTCGCCATAGAGGAAACCGAAAGAAGAAGAGCAATTCAGCAGGCATATAACGAGGAGCATGGTATAATTCCAAAAACAATAGAGAAAAAAGTGTATGACGTTATACAGGCAACAACCCCTGCCGAGGAAAAAGACAAGTTCGGATTTACAAAAGAGCCGGAGAGTATGAATATTGACGAGCTTAAAGACAGTATTAAAAAGCTTGAAAAGGAAATGAAAACGGCCGCCAGAGATTTGCAGTTTGAGAGGGCGGCGGAGCTTAGGGATAAAATAATTGAGCTTAAAAAACTGCTTAATTAACATTTTGAGGTGCAGGACATGCAGAAAGATAAAATAATAGTTAAGGGCGCCAGAGAGCATAACCTTAAAAACGTTGACGTTGAGATACCAAGAAACAAACTTGTTGTGTTTACGGGGGTAAGCGGTTCGGGAAAATCATCCCTTGCCTTTGACACAATATTCGCAGAGGGCCAAAGAAGATATGTAGAGTCCCTTTCGTCATACGCAAGGCAGTTTTTGGGCCAAATGGACAAACCGGACGTTGATTATATAGAGGGATTATCGCCGGCCATATCAATAGACCAAAAAACAACAAGCCGCAACCCACGCTCAACGGTGGGAACCGTTACCGAAATATACGACTATTTAAGGCTTCTTTTCGCCAGGGTTGGCACTCCTCACTGCCCTAAATGCGGACGTGAAATTAAAAAGCAGACCCTTGACCAGATAGTTGACCAAATAATGGAGCTTCCGGAAAGAACAAAGATACAGCTTTTTGCTCCCGTTGTTAAGGAAAGAAAGGGAGAACATGTAAAACTTTTGGCCGACGCCAGAAAAAGCGGCTATGTCAGGGTAAGAATTGACGGCATAATATACGACTTAAGTGAGGAAATAAAGCTTGAGAAAAACAAGAAACACACAATAGAGATTGTTGTGGACAGGCTTGTTATTAAGGACGGAATTCAAAAAAGACTTACGGAATCCATAGAAACGGTTATGGCGCTGTCAGGCGGAATACTTAATGTAAATATTCCAGACAAAGACGAGGATATAATTTTCAGCCAAAATTTTGCCTGTGTCAACTGCGGAATAAGCATAAGCGAGATTGAGCCAAGAAATTTTTCATTTAACAATCCAAGTGGCGCCTGTCCGGAATGTTCCGGATTGGGAACGCTTATGAAATTTGACCCGGAGCTTATTGTACCTAACGACAATTTAAGCATACTTGAGGGAGCCATAACTGCCATAGGATACAATTCCATAAGTTCTCAAGGAAGTATGAGCCGCGTGCTTTTTGAAGCGCTGGCTAAAAAATATAATTTCTCATTGGATGTTCCTTTTAAAGACCTTCCGCAAAAAGTTAAGGATATTATATTTTACGGCACAAAGGGCGAAAAGATAGACATAGTTTATAAAAGCGCTGGAGGAACAGGCTCTTATTCATACAGCTTTGAGGGTATTGTTAATAATCTTCAAAGAAGGTACAACGAAACATCGGAAACAATGAGGGGCGATTATGAGGAGCTTATGACAAACACCCTGTGTCCGTCATGTGGGGGAAAACGCCTTAAGCCGGAGGTTTTAGCCGTTACGATAAACGGAAAAAACATAGCCGAAATATGCGACATGCCTGTAAAAGAAACAAAGAGCTTTTTTGATAACATAAGTCTTACGGACAGACAAAAAATGATAGCAGGACAAATTTTGCGTGAGATAAACGCCAGAATAGGTTTTCTTATTGATGTGGGTCTTGATTATCTTACGCTATCACGCTCGGCCGGAACACTTTCTGGTGGAGAGGCTCAAAGAATAAGGCTAGCAACTCAAATAGGCTCCGGACTTGTGGGAGTTGTTTATATATTGGACGAGCCTAGCATCGGGCTTCACCAAAGGGACAACAATAGGCTTATAAGCACGTTAAAGCATTTAAGGGATTTGGGAAACTCTCTTATAGTTGTTGAACATGACGAGGATACAATGCTTTCAAGCGATTATATTGTTGATGTGGGGCCCAAAGCCGGAGAAAAAGGCGGGCAGATAATATTCAGCGGAACTGTTGACGGGCTTTTGAAATGTGACGAATCGGTTACCGGACAATATTTAAGCGGAAGAAAAAAAATACCAGTTCCGGAAAAGCGCCGTATATCTGAAAACTTTATTACGGTTAAAGGCGCGGCCGAAAACAACCTTAAAAATATAGACGTAAGTATTCCAATTGGTGTAATAACATGTGTAACAGGCGTAAGCGGCTCAGGAAAAAGTACCCTTGTAAACGAGATACTTTATAAAAGTTTGGCAAGGGACCTTAACAGGGCGAAGCTGAAACCGGGAAAGCATGATGGCATAGACGGAATTGAAAAGCTTGATAAGGTAATAAATATAGACCAATCTCCCATAGGCCGTACTCCAAGAAGCAATCCGGCCACATACACAGGTCTTTTTGACCTTATAAGGGACGTTTTTGCCCAAACAAACGAGGCAAAAATGCGCGGATACCAAAAGGGACGTTTCAGCTTTAATATAAAAGGCGGAAGGTGTGAGGCCTGCGGCGGCGACGGCATAATAAAAATAGAAATGCATTTTTTGCCGGATATATTCGTTCCATGCGAGGTGTGCGGAGGAAAGCGGTATAATAGGGAAACTCTTGAGGTTAAGTATAAAGGAAAGTCAATAGCCGACGTACTTGATATGACAGTTGAGGAGGCTCTTGAGTTTTTCTCGAATCTGCCTAAGCTTAAGCAGAAAATTCAGACGCTTTATGATGTTGGTCTTTCTTACGTAAAACTTGGTCAGCCGTCAACAACACTTTCCGGAGGAGAAGCCCAAAGGGTTAAGCTGGCAACTGAGCTTAGCCGCAAATCAACTGGAAAGACAATGTATATACTGGATGAGCCTACAACGGGTCTTCATACTGCCGATGTGCACAGGCTTTGCGACATAATGCAAAGACTGGCAGAGGGCGGAAACAGCATAGTTATAATAGAACACAATCTTGATGTTATAAAAACGGCGGACTATATTATAGACTTAGGGCCTGAAGGCGGCGACGGCGGCGGAAATATTGTGTGTTGCGGAACGCCGGAGAAAATATGTGAAAATCAAACGTCCTATACAGGGCAGTATTTAAAAAAATATATTTCTAAAGGTTGACACAAAGGTTTTATAATTGTACCATATTTAATAAGCTCATTTTGAGTATTTTTAATATAGGCTTTTGGGGGAAGCAGTGTGATGCATAACAACAAGGACAAGGATTTTTTAAAAAACTATATCTCATCTAAAAAGGAACTTATGGAGCATTTTAAATGCGAGGATGATTTTTTTATTAAACCTCTTGAAAACTTAAAATGGGCCGTTAAAAGTGAGGACGATTTTAATTTTCTTATTTATTGGAATGAGACTGGGAAAAAACATACTGCCGTTATAGTTAAAAAAAATGGAAATGCCATGATTTATAAAGCCAGTAAGTATACAATGGTTATAGCCATAGATTGTGTTAAAACGGCTTTTATTTTCAGCAACAATAATTTTGAAATAGAGGAATAATGTTTATAAAAAGCGCCGGAATTTACCGGCCTTTTATATTTTAAACAAAATAAAACCGCCATTAAACTGTTGTATTTAAAAGGCGGTTCTACTTTATGCCCAAATATAGCGATAAGCCATATTTAAGGCGCTGCTTCGTAAGGGGTTTGGAACGAAGCAGGTGAAAATTTGGACGATTAATCTATATTATTTGCGTAATATACGCTATAAACGGTATTGTAAAAAGGCATAAAACTGTTGACACAACAACTCCGGCGGAAGCATATTCGGCGCTGTTTACGCCGGCTATGTCAGCAACTATCGGCAGCGACATTCCTGAAGGAGTAGCGCACAGTATTATAAACATTATAAGGTGATTATCGGATAAAAATCCGGTTTTGCCAATTATTAAATATGCAAAAAGAGGTATTAAAACAAGCTTTATTGGAGCAGCTGAAAATGAACTTACATTATTTTTAAGCTTCTTTATGCCGGTTCTGCCTATTGACATTCCTATGTATATGCTGGCGAAATATTTACATGTTCCACCAACGTTTTTCATTGTGTCCCAAACAATATTTCCGTTTAAATTAAGGTTAAGCATCATTATAATAAATCCGGCAAACACCGAAACGGTTATCGGTGACACAAATTTTTTGAAGCTTATTTTTTTAATGTTTCCAGCAAGAGGCGGTGCTATTACCCAAAAAAAACGCGTCAACAAGGGTATAAGCGGCCGAGACTATTCCGGCTTGAAGCGGAAATATGCTTGTTATAAGCGGTATGCCTATGTATCCTGAATTGCCATAGCATTGTAAAAGAGGCAGCATGCTTTTTTGCGGCTCATCAATGTGATAGAAACGGGATATAAACTTGGCAGCAGCTACTGTAACAATATATATAAAGGCTGTAGCCAAAAACACTCTTATGCCTTCGCTGAGCTGTGTTCTTGACACGGAACCTATTATTGTGCAAAGCATAAGCGGAAGTATAAGCTTTGCTATTATAGCCGAAAGGCTGTCAATAAGCTGACTGCCGAACAGCTTCAGCTTTTGCCATAAAAATCCTATAACCATAAGCGTGGCTATTATTTCCATTTGCTCAATAAGCACAGGCATGTATGTTTCCAAAGCAATCACAGCCTTTTTTAAAGTGTATTTAAATTAATACAATTATATCAAGTGATGTTCGATATGTTAAATACATTTATGGAATCAGACCTATAACTTTAAGTTATGAGAATTATGTGATATAATATAGACAGCTTTTACGGAGGGATTTTTATGAATGAGGAAAAGTATAATTATTTTATTAAAATATGTGAACTTGGAAGCATAACGAAAGCCGCCGAAAGCCTTTATATATCACAGCCGGCCTTGTCTAAATATCTAAACCGTATTGAAAGTGATTTGGAAGTAAAACTTATTGAAAGAGAATTTTCACCTGTCAAACTTACTGATGCCGGCGAAATATATCTTAAATACTCAAAAGAAATGCTTAAAAGATATAATCAGATGAGGGATGATATAAGCGGATATATTGATTCGGCCGGAAAAAGACTGTCTGTTGGCGTTTCAAGTGATTTGTCAAAGTCATATACAAACGACGTTATAAAAATAGCAATGGAGATTGACCCGAATTTTGATATAAGGGTTGTAGAGGATACCAGCCTTAACATGGTTAAGCTTATAGAAGACGGAACTGTTGACGCAGCTTTTTTAGGAACAGATGAAAACAAAAGCGACAAAATTGAATATACAGTTATAAAAGAAGATAAAATTTGCTTGGTTTGTGGGAAAAAGAATCCTATGCTGCTAAACAGAAAATTTGAGAATATTAATGGGAACAAGATTTACATTTTTTCTAAAGAAGAAATGGAAAGCATGCAGTTTTACTCAAGGGAAAAAAGTTTTAAACTGGCCGAAATGATTGACAAATATATGGCCGAAAACGGCATAACAATAAAAGATGATGTAACTGTGGCCGATTTATATACAATGCTTTGCCTTGTTAGGGATACCAATAGGTTTGCTTTTTTTCCAGAGTTTTTTATAGAGGAGAACAAAGCTGCAAACGACATAGCTCTTTGCCGTATAGACAACGATGTTTTAAGACTTAATATGGTTTTGGCAAAATTAAAACACAAGCGCCTTCCCAACAATGTTACTATATGGTTCAACAGGGTGAAGGATTTTTATAAAGCCGATAATAAGTAAAATCCCATGCGCATAAACGCATGGGAATATTTTTTTTAAATCTCAATTTTAGCACCAAGAAGTTTAACAAACTCTCTGCATATTGCTGTATCTCCCGGCCAAGCAGGAGCTGTTACAAGGTTTTTATCAACAACGGCCTCGTCTGCGGGGACCTCGATGTATTCTCCGCCGGCAAGGTTAATATCAGGACCAACAGCGGAGTAGGCCGTTGCCTTATAGCCTTTAAGAACGCCGGCTGCCGTAAGAATCTGCGGGCCGTGGCATATTGCCGCTACCGGCTTGTTGTCGGCAAAAAACTCTTTCACAATTTCAATAACCCTTTTGTTAAGCCTTATGTATTCAGGGGCGCGTCCGCCGGTTATAAACAAACCAACATAGTCTTTTGTATCAACGGAGTCAAAATCGGCTGTAAGCGCAAAGTTATGGCCTGTAAGCTCGGTGTATGTTTGTTTGCCTAAAAAGTCATGCACGGCTGTTGCAACTGTGTCTCCGGCCTTTTTATCGGGGCATACGGCGTCTACCTGATAGCCAAGCATTGATAATGCCTGAAATGGAACCATTGTTTCATAATCTTCTGTATAATCGCCGCAAAGCATTAATATTTTTTTAACCATAGCAAACTCCTCCTTAGTATTGTTGAAATATTGTAAGCTACCACTTAAAAATATTTTACCATTTATGGCAAAGCATTTCAATAAGTTTAGAGCATGCCGTCTATTATTTTTTCCGAAATTCGTTTTTCAAGATTAGAGAATATTGAAAAGCCAAGAACATAGAGTATGGCTCTAAACTCCTGCTTATTTTTAATGTTATCTTCTACGGATATACTGTTAAAAAAGTTCTCATCAAAAGACTGTTTGCGGCTTATAAGTTCATAGGCGGTTTTCTGCATTTTAACAAAGCTTTCATAAATATTGGCAAGTGTTTTATCATCCGGATTTAAAGACAGAGCGCTTGTTATGGGAGATAAAAGCCTGCCTATATCATTAATTGAAAGCATATTTTTAAGATGATATATAAGTATAAGCATCATTACATGGTTTTTTGTGTATTTCTTTTTAACTGGCGGAGGAAACAATTTAGCCTTAGCGTAATTGTTAATCATTGTTTTTGTAAGTATCTTATCATCGTTATTCCGTTTATAGCCACAAAGCTTAGTTTCCATAAATGTGGTTACCTGGTCCATGTAAAGGTCGATATTAGGTATATCGCTTGGCTCTATTATATAATACTCATTTTTGCCGTTAAACTCGCCAAAAATGGTTTTTGTTTTTTCACTGTCCATATACAACAACTCCGTTAAGATATTTTTACAACATTATATAGTATTTATAACTATGTTTCAAGTATATTTATAAATATATAATGTAGTAAAAGTCAAAATTAAAAGACCTGTGTTTAATCGAATATTGAAAAGTTTATCGATTAAAAGGTCTTTTAAAATAATTATCCTTTGAGGAATCTTTTAGTATATTTTTTATATAATGAAATTCCCACAACCATTGTAACAAGCTCCGCCAGCGGAAAGGCCAGCCATATTCCGGTTTCGCCAAG